>NZ_JAPZSZ010000148.1:0-12301 GCF_027532095.1 Microcystis sp. LE19-195.1E | reverse complement strand
TTTCCAAACGAGTCAGACGGTGCAAACCATAACCCAACTCTCCCAAAACATCAAATAAATCGCAAGCTTCCAACTCATCTAGTGTCCTAATTATACTTGCCGATCGCCCCCCATCGGGCAGTATTTGTAATAACTTCCCCCTCTCCTCCGGCTGAACCCAAATTGAACGAAATAAGGTCAAATTAGTCACCTGATTAACCAAGGATTCCGCCAGCCTCTCTCGATACTCTTCTACCGTTATCGGCTTCGTTTCTCCGTCCACCGTCGTCAGAATATAGCGCCCCACCGGAGTAATATTCACCTCGAACCCCTCAACGGAGATAACCCGCCGTTGCTGCCTTTCCTTTGGTTCCGCCGCCGTACCCTTTTTGGTGGCTAACTTATCGAGAAACTTCTCCCCAAATAAACGGGTAGCATTAGTGTAGTCATACACCCGAAACATTAACTTATTAGTGGGTAGATCCAACCGCGTCCCCCGCCCTACCATTTGATAAAAACTAATGGGAGAATTGACATATTTAAAAAAGACAATATTTCTCACATTGGGGACATCGACGCCGGTGGTTAAAAGATCTACCGTCGTCGCGACAAAATGGGAACGGGAACTGCCCTTTAAATCCGGCAAATAGTCATTACCCGAAGATTTCGCCGTACACTTGAAAGCATAATAATCCTTCGGCTTTTCCCCCTTAGCGGCACACCAACGGCTATAGAGATTATTCATCTCAATGGCTACAGCATCAGCATGGCGGTCATTAACACAGAAGATAATCGTTTTCTGTTCCACTCCCCCCGTTGTTAACAAATGATTGAATAAATCCCCCGCCATCGCCATCACACGGTCAGGGAGCAAAATTAACCGCTCATAACTGGTTTTCTCGTACATTTCCCTAATTTCTGCCTCTGGGATGGGCTGTCCCGTGTTGGCATCAAGGGGATTTCTGCTGATGACCTCCTCCACTGTAATGCCCGTGTCATCGAGGTTGATGGCGCTCCTAACAATTTCGCAGGCGGCAAGATAGCCATCCTCTATCCCTTGTCCGATGTCGTATTCATAGACGGGTTCGCCAAAATAGGCCATATTATCGGCGGTGATTTGTCTATCGGCTTCTGATTCGGGCGAGTCTTCTGTAAACTCCAATTCCCGGGGAGTTGCCGTCAACCCCACCTGTACCGCCTCACTGTTGCGGGTGAGAACTTGCGACCACTTACCCCAAGCGGAACGGTGACACTCATCGATGATGATATGGCTGAAATAATTTTCCGGGTAATGGGTGGTTAAAAAATTCCCCATGTCCTCTTCCTTGTCCACATTCAGGGTTTGATAGGTGGCAATTAAAACACGGGCATTCTTGTGGGGTTGGTTCTTTTCTACTTCCGCCGCCTCGGAACCGAAGGCAATTTGCAAAGCCGCCGCCCCCTGGGTTCTCAACTCATCGCGATCGCAGACAAATAACGCCCGTCGCAACTGTCCGGCATCTGCTATCTTTCGCAGTAGGTTACAGGCAATAAAAGTCTTACCCGCGCCCGTTGCCAGGGTTAGAAGGACTCGCGCCGGGGAGCCTGTTTGCTGGCAGCGGGCAATTTTTTCCAAAGCAGCGCGGATGGCAGCATCTTGGTAGTAACGCCGTCCTCCTTCTCCCCCCTTATAGGGAGTCAGCAGGGGACGGGCGACCTCCTCTGCTAGGCTGAAGCCTACATACTGCTCGTATCTCCCCCTCAGTTCGGCCGGGGTAGGAAATTGGCTGAGGGGCTGAGGGGCTGAAGTTATATTCGTCGTGCGATCGTGTTCGACAAAAAGATGACCGTTACAGGAGTACACAAACGGTACATTTAACCCTTTGGCATAGCGTTTAACCTGTTCTAAGCCTTCAGTGGGGGGCGCATCTTCCTTTTTTGCTTCTATTAGGGCGACGGCTAAGGGTTGGCTGTCGCTACTGACGGCCACTCGCAGGGTATAATCGATCCTTCCCCTGGCGCGTTCGGCTTCCCCATCGATAATTTGAATTGCCCCCGGGGTTTCTTCTCGCTTGAGACAATCCTCGGTCCATCCTCTTTGATGCAGGACGGGGTCAATTAATTTGGCTCTGGTGTCTGTTTCTCCTAATCCCATGGTTCTCTCAAGACAGTAAACAGATAACTAATGAATGATACTAAAATCTGGTTATTAAAAACTGATTATCTATTGCCCCTATTGCCTTTTGCCTGTTCTGATATGTAGCCTATACTCAACTGATAACTGATAACTGATAACTGATAACTCAGGTTAACTAACCATTTTTCGCCTCTAATTTGGTCAAACGACTTTTAAGTTCCTGATTTTCCTGTTTCATTTTTTCTAATTCCTCGCGAATTTCCTGAATTGCTTTGTCGGAACCTAATTTTTTCTGGACTTTTTGTACTGCTTCCTCCGCTACACGACGGACGCGACCATCGGGAGTTCGATCGCTCAAAGCTTGTAAAATAACGATAGCTTTGGCATTTTCTATCTGTCCTAAAGCGTTACACACTGCCACTTGCGTCAAGAAAAAAGTCTCCTTGGCAATGGTTTCTAAACGTTCCAAAATTACGGTTAATTTGTCGGTGGTTTGTCCGGAAGAAATCGCTCCCAGGGCGCGGATAGCCCCTAATCTCAGGGGTTGAGGCGTGCCTAAAGCTGTGTAGGTCAAAATTGACTCCAAAGCCGCCGACGAGGTTTTTAACTGGCTTAAACCCCCAATTGCGCCCGCTCTTACTACCTCATTCCACCCCTTTCTTAACTGTAAAACATGATTGAGCAGGTCAATAATTTCCCCTTCTTTATTTTGCAATTGTCCCACGGCCATGGAGCCTAATCCTCGCGCCGCGGCCGCTTCCACATAATAACTAGCATCTCCAGTTTCTAATAGGGATTTAAGCGCATTATAACTATCTAAGGTTTTAATTTCACTTAATCCCTCGACAATTGCCCGACGTACTTGTGCTTTTTCGTCGTTTAAACCTTTAATTAAAGCAGTAACCGCCTGATCTAAACCAAGAGTCGCTAACTGTTTGACCACCTCCACACGCACCCCCCAAAAAGGCTCATTTTCTAGGGATGTCCCTAAAGCTTCGATCGCTTCTAAACCGCCTTTTTTAGCAATGGCTATGGCTGCATAGATACGGGAAATTGGATCGGTATCCTGTTGTAATTGCGCTTTTAATTCGCCGATGGGATACTCAAGAGTGACGGTTTTGAGGAAATTATTACCCCGATCGAACTTGACAAAATCGGGCTTTTGTGCTAGGGGAAAATAGAAAGTTTGTTCTTTTTGGTGAATCCGCAGATTGTAGGTAATATCCTCAGAGTTGAGATAGGCAAAAGCGACGGGAATTTTCAAGTCGAATAGTTCTTTTTCGTCCTGGGTTTGGGTGACAGTTAATTGGGCTAAATTATTCTGATTGTCCCAACTGTAGGCCACCTTATAATCGGGATGACCACCGCGATAAACGTACTGATCAAAGAGGAATAATAAATTGTAGCCGGTCGCTTTTTCGATCGCCCGTAATAAGTCCACAGTTTCCACGGTTTTATGGGCATTATCTCGCACAAAAGTCTGAATCGCTTTTCCGAATAAATCTTCCCCTAAAATAGAGCGGATCATGTGATAAACACAAGCACCTTTTTCGTAGAGATGACGATCATAAAGTTCGATCGCTTCTCGATAAATATGAGTAACAATCGGACGACGATAGCGGGAAGTATCTTCTTCTAAATAACTTCTTGCTTCCCCTAATAAATAATAACTACCGGATGCTTTTCCGTATTCCGATTCTGTCCATAAAACCTCAGAATAGGAGGCCATTCCCTCTTTAATCCAAGCGTGAGACCAGTGTTTAATCACCACTAAATCACCGAACCATTGATGAGCTAATTCATGGGCAACTAAGCTTTCTGTCCAAGTATGATCAATGCTGGCTCTTTGATCAATTAAACAGCGATCGGTTAAAATTGTGGTGGAAGTATTTTCCATCCCACCAAAAATAAAATCATCTACACAAACTTGCGCGTATTTGGGATAGGGATAGGGATAACCAAACTTTTGGCTAAAAAACTCGATCATGCGGGGAGTTTTACCCATACTTCTTTGGCCCTCTTCTTCCCGTCCTTTTTCCACATAATAAGTGACAGGAACACCATTCCATGAGTCGCATAATTCAGCAAAATCTCCCACCGCAAGAGTCATTAAATAGGTGGGATGAATTTGCTTTTGTGACCAGTGATAAATTCTGTCCTCACCAACGGTTGCCACCGAGATTAATTCCCCGTTAGAAATAGCGATATAGGGTTGGGGAATTTTTACCCGAATTTCGGAGGTAGTTAATTGGCCAGGGTAATCAAAACAGGGAAACCAAAAGCGAGAATCTTCATCTTCTCCCTGGGTCCAAACTTGCATCGGTTTATCGGGATAATATTCATCGGGGCCGATAAAATATAACCCCCGTTGTGGTTGCTTAACCTGATAGTTAATCGTCAGGATAATCGGTTTATCGGTGGTGGGTTGCAGCAGATGAATAGTCAGGAGAGACCGATCATAGTCAAAGGGTTGACTGATACCTTCAATGAACACAGAATTAATATTTAAATCCACCGCATCCAGAGTTAAACTGCTAATTCCCTGACGAATGGGGGTGAGGGTAATCTGACAGCTGCCCTGAAAACTTTGTTGAGGAATATCAATAATTAAATCGAGAAAAATATGATTAACTTGTCCGGGTCGATCGGGGTTATAATGGGGTTTAGCCCCGGGTAACTCAAAGGGTTGACGCTGATTATTTTCTGTGTCGATGGTGAGATGAGACATATTAGCCCTAACTTGCTGATTTTTGTCCGGTAAACTTAAATTAACACGATCGGTCGTCCCTTTCCTTGCTAATAATAATCCCACCCCTATGAATCTCCCTTCCTTTCTCTGGTTATGGAAAATTGCCGCTTGGTCGATGGGATTTACCCTCTTTGCCTATTTTTTACTAGCGGTTTCGGGGGTAAACATGGGTTATCGACGACTCGCGGGCCAATCTCGACCGAAATGGTTAAGATCCTTTCATCTCCTCAGCGGCCTGATCATGGTTGCTTTGGTCTTAATTCTGCTGGGAATCGGATTAGTGGGAACAATCGGTCATTATGGCAGTTTAGGCCACTCTTCCCACCTGATAGCGGGTTTATCGGTGGTTTTTCTGGTTTTTGTTTCGGCAATTAGCGGCCTGAACATTACAACTCGTCCACCTCTAGCGCGGTCTCTCCACATCGGCACTAATCTTTTATTGTTTCTGGGTTTTCTTTTTGTTACCCTAACAGGATGGGATGTGGTCCAAAAATATCTACAATAAAAATAGTCGGCGATCGAGTGGAGACTGTTTGATCGAGAAAAACTAGCTATCTCATCCCGAAAAATCGCTTTTTAGTGACAGAATACTCACCCCCAAATCATTATGCAAACCGTCGAATCACAAGCTATTAACACGATGTCAGTGCCAAAAAAAGGGCTACCGGTAACAATTATTACTGGGTTTCTTGGTAGTGGTAAGACTACTCTCCTCAATCATATTCTCAGCAATCAACAGGGATTAAAAACTGCTGTTCTTGTCAATGAATTCGGTGAAATCGGTATCGATAGCGAACTGATTATCAGCAGTGATGACAGCATGGTAGAATTAAATAATGGCTGTATTTGCTGCACGATTAACGAGGATTTAATTCAAGCAGTTTATAAAGTTCTCGAACGTCCCGAAAAAATCGATTATTTAGTCGTAGAAACCACGGGATTAGCCGATCCTTTACCGGTAGCTTTAACCTTTTTAGGTACAGAATTACGGGAAATGACCCGTTTAGATTCCATTGTCACTATGGTGGATTGTGCCAATTTTAGTCTCGATTTATTCAACTCGCAAGCGGCCTTAAGTCAAATCACCTACGGTGATATTATTGTTCTCAATAAAACCGATCTAGTGGATGAAGGGGATGTGGATTCTTTAGAAATAAGAATCCGGGACATGAAGCAAGGAGCGAGAATTCTTCGTACTAGCAAAAGTCAGGTTCCTTTACCCTTAATTCTCAGCGTCGGACTATTTGAATCGGATAAATATTTCGACACAGAAGAAGAACACCACGACCATGATCACCACGACCACGATCACGACCACTGCGACCATGATCACGACCACGATCACGATCATGATCATCACGATCATTCCAATCATTTAGAGGTGGATGGATTTACTTCTATTTCCTTTGCTAGTGACCAACCTTTTTCGATTCGGAAGTTCCAATATTTCCTCGATAATCAGTTACCGGAAAGCGTTTTCCGCGCTAAGGGGATTCTCTGGTTTGATGAAAGTCCTAAACGTCATATTTTTCACCTCAGTGGCAAACGTTTTACTCTCGAAGATGACGAATGGAAAGGTACTCCCAAAAATCAGCTAGTTCTTATCGGTCAAAATCTCGATCATGAAACCCTAAAAGAACAGATTAACAGTTGTCTCATTTTACCTGCTGTCAATCGCGGTAAAGGATTTGGGAAATAAACCCCGCTTTGTAAATCTAAGCTAAACGGCTTTTACTTCGGATCACCGATATAGACTCCAAAAGGGTTATAGCTATTGGATCATGCAGGTTAAGCGCCGTTTAGCTTACTAAGTTGGGATTTTTAAGGGGAAACTCTCTGCTAAAGTCGGGCGTTACTTTCGATTTTTTCGCTCAATCCAAGCTTTTGGGGGGTTCTACCCCCCAAACCCCCCGCGCATTAGCTTTTCGGTGGGATGCTTACAGGCAGCTGCTGATCCATTTGTCATCATCTAAAAGTCACCGATAATTGCTGATTGTCGGTATTTCTGCCTTCCTAACTCCTGACTCTAAGGACAATTTTTTGATTTTTACAAGAGGTCTATTGACCTTCTTGAGGTACTTTTCCTCCTAAAGATTCCACGATCGATCGAGTATTTTCTTTCAGCATTTTTACATAACTATCCCCTCCAGTACCCACCGCGCCGATCGAATCAGAATATAATTGTTGTGGTGCTAATTTCACCCCCGCTTCTTCGGCTACAGTGGTAATTAAAGCGGGATTAATAGTGGTCTCGGCAAAGATAGCAGCAACCCGGAGATTTTTAATAGCATCGGCTAAATTTTTCACCGTTTGGGCGCTTGGTTGTTCTTCGGTACTAATGCCAATTAAAGTTCCCGCTACTTTTAAACCATAGGCATGAGCATAATACTGAAAAGCGTCATGAGTGGTGACTAATTGTCTTTGGGAAGGGGGGATAGTTTCAATAGCAGCAGTAATCCAGCGATCAAGATTTTCTAATTCCCTGATTAATTGGGCGGCATTTTCAGTAAAAATCTCTTTATCTTCGGGACTTAATTCCATCAATTGATCTCGGATTTTTTCCACCATGATTATACCATTTTTAGCCGAACCCCAAACGTGGGGATCGGGGACTTTATGCCCCTCTTTTTCCAATTGTAAAGGCTTGATTGCTTCTCCCACGGCCACTTTTTTAGCTTTAACTGCCGTAGAATTGATCATTTTAATTAACCCCGGTTCGAGATTATAACCGTTATAGAGAATTAAATCGGCTTTTTCTAAAGCCACACTATCGGCGGGAACTGGTTCATAAACGTGGGGATCATCCCCCGGTTTTAAAATGTCTTGATGGTCAATTTCTTCACCGCCCACTCCTGCGGTTAAATCGGCGATAATTGTGCTGGTGGAGATTACCTTGGGTTTTTGGTTATTAGTGGTATTAACCGAGGGATTACAAGCAACCAATCCCAAAAATAAACAGGATAAAATTAGTTTTTTCATCGAGAAATAGAGATGAGGGGTTAGAGGTTAGAGGTGAGGGGAAATGGCATTGATATCTATCCTGATTTTTTTCCTGACTAAAGACTCCTTTTACTATTAAAATAGAGAATAGAGAAGGTGTAAATTGAAGAGATATGGATAACCAAGCCCCGATTAAACTACCGAAAACCAGCGAATCCGACCACCTCAAGCGCATTCGTCACACCACCTCCCATGTTATGGCCATGGCGGTGCAGAAATTATTCCCGAAAGCCCAAGTTACTATCGGGCCTTGGACTGAAACCGGATTTTACTACGATTTTGATGTGCCGGAACCTTTTACCGATAAGGATCTCAAGGACATCAAAAAAGAGATGGTCAAAATCATCAATAAAAAACTGCCGGTCATTCGCGAGCAAGTTTCTCGGGAAGAGGCGGAAAAGCGCATTAAAGCGATTAATGAACCCTATAAGCTGGAAATTCTGGCGGGAATTCAAGAACCCATCACCCTCTATCATCTTGGTGACGCTTGGTGGGATTTGTGCGCCGGTCCGCACCTAGATAATACAAGCGAACTAGACCCAAAAGCGATCGAATTAGAGACGGTAGCGGGTGCTTATTGGCGTGGGGATGAGAATAAAGCCCAATTACAGCGCATTTACGGCACAGCTTGGGAAAATCCCCAACAATTAGCCGAATACAAGCGCCGCAAGGAAGAAGCCCTCAAACGCGACCATCGGAAATTAGGCAAAGAATTAGGTTTATTTATTTTCTCTGATTCTGTCGGGCCGGGGTTGCCTTTATGGACCCCCAAAGGAACTTTAATTCGTTCTTTGTTAGAAGATTTTCTCAAAAAAGAACAGTTAAAACGCGGTTATTTACCCGTAGTTACTCCCCATATTGCTCGCGTCGATTTGTTTAAAATTTCCGGTCACTGGCAAAAGTACAAAGAAGATATGTTTCCCATGATGGCGCACGATGAGGAATCTGCTAGTAAGGAAATAGGATTTGTCCTCAAACCGATGAACTGTCCTTTTCATATTCAAATCTATAAAAGTGATTTGAGATCCTATCGGGAATTGCCGATGCGTTTGGCAGAATTCGGGACAGTTTATCGTTACGAACAATCGGGAGAATTGGGAGGATTAACTAGAGTTCGCGGTTTTACCGTCGATGATTCCCATTTGTTTGTCACTCCCGAACAATTAGACAAGGAATTTTTAAGCGTTGTTGATTTAATTTTGACGGTGTTTAAGAGTTTACAATTAAAGAATTTTAAGGCGCGATTGAGTTTTCGTGACCCCGAATCGGATAAGTATATCGGTTCCGATGAAGCTTGGGAAAAGGCAGAATCAGCGATTAGAAAAGCGGTGCAAACTTTGGGGATGGATTATTTTGAAGCCCCCGGAGAAGCGGCTTTTTATGGTCCAAAATTAGACTTTATTTTCCAAGATGCCCTCGAAAGAGAATGGCAGTTAGGAACGGTACAGGTAGATTATAATTTACCCGAACGTTTTGAACTAGAATACGTTGCCGAAGATGGTAATCGTAAACGTCCGGTGATGATTCATCGCGCACCTTTTGGTTCTTTGGAACGTTTAATCGGTATTTTAATCGAAGAATACGCAGGGGATTTTCCTCTTTGGTTAGCCCCTGTCCAGATACGATTATTACCGGTTAGTGATACTCAATTGGATTACGCTAAAGAGGTGACAGCGAAAATGCAATTGTTAGGAATTCGCGCCGAAACCGATACCAGTGGCGAACGTTTGGGTAAAATGATTCGCAATGCTGAAACCGAAAAAATCCCCGTGATGGCAGTGGTGGGGGCCAAAGAAATGGAAAGTAATAGTTTAAGTATTCGCACCCGTGCCACGGGCGATTTAGGAGTAATTAGCGTCGAGGAAGTGGTGGCAAAATTAGAAAATGCCATCCAAAATCACGGTAATTTTTAAGCGTTTGCTCATCTAATTCTATGGGGCAGAAAATATTTCTGTCCCAGCATTTTTTATCAAGCGAGAAGATTTTTCCTGATTAGAGTTCTTGCATAATTAATTTTCGAGAGTGCAAAAATGAGAAAAATAGACATAAAATTGCATAAAATCTCTAAATAGAGCATTTAATTGATTAATGCTCATTCTTAATTCTCCTGACGACCGGCTACTGGCTCGGAGACTCCTCACCTAAGGTCAGATTTTTGATTTTTGCAAGAGGTCTGTTACCCTTTAGGTATCATCATCTTTTTGAAAGGGATTTTCCCCAATGCCCAGGCCTTTTTTGCTCTGTTTTAAGTCTTTCCAGAGGGCTTTAATTTTTTGATAGGCTTCTAGAGAACTGATTTTGCCCCCCGTTTCCAGATTACAAATAAAACTGACTTTTTGGGCAAATTCCTGTAAATTGGCGTTAAATAGCAAGTTTTCTGGCTTAAATTCTCCATAGTAGGGGGCGCGAGGATAGAGAAAATTCTCCTTGCGGCGATCGGGGAGATTTGGGTTATCATCGTTAGGAGGATTCTGGTTCATAGGGCGACGGCGGGTAATTTTGCGGAATTTCTTTAGATTTTTCGGTAATGGTAATGGGAGATAATATCAATTGTTGGATATCATTGAGGATTTAAGTAAAAACTTGGCTGATTCGCCAAAAGTTGACCCCTGGTATCGTGACAGTTTTTGGTTATAGGTTAAGGTTCGGTCGCCAAATGTTGGCATTTATCTTTAAGCTGCAATTATACATTATTTTTCTCAACGATCATCTACCCAATGATAGAGACTTTTTGTCTGGGTTGATCGCCAAAATTTACTGATGCCACTATCTGATTGACTATCGATTTTCTTCTATCAATGCCGAGGATGATAACTATGGAAAAACTCTATGAAGGTAAGGCCAAAATTCTCTATCAAACCGATGATCCCGATATTCTCCTCACTTATTACAAAGACGATGCCACCGCTTTTAATGCCCAAAAACGCGGGCAAATTGTCGGTAAAGGGGAAATTAACTGTACTGTCTCCACTGCCCTATTTCAATGGTTAGAATCCCTAGGAATACCTACCCATTATATCGATCGCCCTAGTTCTAGGGAAATGCGCGTCAAGGCGATTAAAATCATTCCTTTGGAAGTAGTAGTCAGAAATATCGCCGCCGGGAGTTTGTGCAAGCAAACGGGATTAGAGGAGGGGAAAGTTTTACCTTTTCCTCTTGTAGAATTTTACCTCAAGGATGACGCTTTGGGCGATCCTTTGTTAACAATTGATCGCATAAAAGTGATTGATATTGCCAGCGAGGAGCAAGTCAATCAGTTACGAGATTTAGCCCTGCAAATCAATCAATATCTACAAGAATTTTTCGATAAGTGCCAGATTATTCTCGTCGATTTCAAGTTAGAATTTGGAGTTGATAAAACGGGCAAAATTTATCTAGGTGATGAAATTAGCCCCGATACCTGTCGTCTCTGGGATAAAACCCAAGAGGATGCCCAAGCGCGCATTCTCGATAAGGATCGTTTTCGTCGCGATTTAGGAGATGTGGAAACTGCCTATCAACAAGTACAAGCAAGAGTTTTACAACAGATAGAGAGTTTATAACTTTAGGGTGTGTTAGCGAGCGCGTAACGCACCTTAATTGAGATTAGCAATTTAATAATTTATGTCAAGAAGAATTATCGGGTTAACAGGGGGAATAGCCTGTGGTAAATCCACGGTTTCCAATTATTTAGAAAATATCTACAAAATTCCTGTCCTTGATGCGGATATTTATGCCCGGGAAGCAGTGGAAAAAGGTTCGGCAATTTTAGAGAGAATTTTTGTGCGTTATGGCAGAAAAGTTAAAACTGAGGATAATTCCCTTAATCGCCAACAGTTAGGAGAGATTATTTTTAATAATCCCGAGGAAAAAATCTGGTTAGAAAGTCAGATTCATCCCTACGTTAGAGAATGTTTTAAGCGGCATTTAGAGCAGTTAGAAGCCCCGATAGTTGTTTTTTCTGTTCCTTTATTATTGGAAGCCAAACTAACCCATTTAGTCACAGAGATTTGGGTGGTTTCCTGCGGTTTTGAGCAACAAATTGAACGCTTAATGACTAGGAATAACTTAAGCAGAGAACAAGCGATCACTCGGATTAATAATCAAATGCCTTTAGCCGAAAAAATTGCCTTAGCTGATATTGTTTTGGACAATTCCGGGGATTTAGAAGCTTTATATACCCAGATTGATCGAGCTATAAGTAGCTGGTTAGAATTAAATTGAAGATAGATCCCCCCTTAATAAGGGGTGTGCCGATCCCCCCTGCCCCCCTTGATAAGCGGGGTGCCGATAGGCGGGGGGATCCCCCTTGATAAGGGGGGAAACTGATAGTTTTTGGTTCTTCGGTTTGTCTTATGCAACGTACAGGATTATAAGGAATGAAACTCTTATAGAGAAAGACATTTGGGGATTTTTGTCAATTGTTTTCGATCTAGAGCGAACTAATCAATTAAATCTCTTGCCAGATAAGGATTTAG
>NZ_JAPZSZ010000042.1:0-1269 GCF_027532095.1 Microcystis sp. LE19-195.1E | reverse complement strand
TCGGGGTATTTGCGTCTGGCGGCATTGGTTCATCACTTGCAACCGACATTCATTCACCTGACGGTCTGACCAAGGAGATTCGGTCAAAAAGTGATGTAATCGGTTATAAACTACTCCGACGGCATTATTGGCCATTTGAGTGAGGTTTTTCCTCTCACTTTCCCCTAATAATTCTCCTAAATATTGTCTGAAGCCGTTTTTTTGCGCTTCGTTTTTGAAGCAATTGTCAAACCGCCGACACCATCGGTCAAAGCATGGGGGCATCGCGGCTGGGGTTGTCTCTTTCATCGCTGCTCTTTCAACGTAAAGTGCTTACTCTTTAACGATTATACTCGATTTGATCTTTATTTGGCGTTTAAGTCCCAATAGAAGTAGCCAAAATCCATAATTTAGGTAAGTCATCCTCGTTTAACTCAGTTTTTTCCCGTTTCCCTTTCCGTTGAAGTTCAGCGAAAATCGAAAACAGTTTTAAGATACAGTTGCGAATTTCCGTTCGACTGGGAGCATTGCGAAAAGGCTCAAGCAAAGTGCTTGTTGTCACCATTTGCCCTAAAAGACCCAAAGATTGAGCATTTCCCCGCATATTAGGGTGAGGAGAGAAGAAAATATCCACCTGACGGGTTTCATCCGCCACCTCTTTGCTGACTTCCACCTTTCCCAGGGGAGACAGCAATTCTTCTAGGTATTGTTTGGCAAATTGATCGTGAGGTTGTCGAATGACTCAAGAGAGATGTTCACCTTTTTGGAGTTAGGCAGTTTCTGATAGGGATTTTCGAGTTGACATCCTCGCCGCCGTAAAACGGACGGCGATTCCCAAACCTCACGATTTGGGTTTCTGCTTCTTTCCCGAAGGATTTTTCGCACCTGCCGCCCCAGATTTACTCTGTTCTGGTCATCAGGTCGCTCTACAGACTGACACCGCAAGCCCTGCGGCCAAAATATTTTTACTAGCGTTAATATCTCGGTCATGGTGAGTCCCACAGTCTGGACAGTCCCATTCTCGAACATTTAACGGCATTTTCAAGGGCAATATGCCCACAATTACTACATCTTTTAGAGCTAGGAAACCATCTATCTATTTCGATGTAGTTTCTCCCATACCAACGGCATTTATAGGCTAATTGTCGGGTGATTTCTCCCCAGCTTACATCAGATATTGCCTGAGATAATTTCGGGTTTTTGACCATATTCTTAACGGCTAAATTCTCAACCACAATCGTTTGGTTTTCACGAACTAATTGAGTGGTTAGCTTATGTAAATGGTCTTTT
>NZ_JAPZSZ010000187.1:0-15898 GCF_027532095.1 Microcystis sp. LE19-195.1E | reverse complement strand
ACGTGCTGACGGTTATTATTGCCAGTTTCTGATTGACGTAGAACGGCAAGAATACCATAAACCAACGGGACAAATAACAGGAATTGACTTAGGGTTAAAAGAGTTTTATACTGACGCTCAAGGCAATACTGTAGAGAATCCACGTTATTTAAGAAAGTCAGAAAAACGACTGAAAAAAGCACAAAGGAGATTATCAAAACAATTTTGCAAAGGAAACAAACAGTCTAAAAACTATCACAAGCAACGGATAAAAGTAGCTAGGCTTCATCTTAAAGTGTCAAGACAACGTAAAGACAAAGCAATTAAAGACGCTTTGGCGTTAGTCCAGTCTAATGATCTGGTAGTTTATGAGGCTTTAAAGGTAAGAAACTTAGTCAAAAACCGTAAGCTTGCCAAGTCGATTAGTGATGCTTCTTGGTATCAATTCACTGAATGGTTGAATTATTTTGCCAAGATTTATCGGATTGTCTGTGTTGCTGTTCCTCCCCATTTCACGACTCAAGATTGTTCAGTTTGTGGGACGAGAGTTCAAAAATCATTAAGCACTAGAACTCATCAATGCCCCAATTGTAAAACAGTCTTAGATAGGGATCATAATGCAGCAATAAATATCCTTAAAAAAGGGTTGCAATACTTGGGAAATCATCTCAACGGTACTGTTGGGCAAACAGAAACCGACCCAAACGCCTTGGGAGAGTCCGGCCTCTGGATTCTTAATGGAGACATTGAGAATCTAAGCTGTCTCGTTGAACAAGGAATTTCTAACAGCGATGTGGAAAGAGTCCCCCGTCACAGCGTAGCTTGACGGTGGGAGTATGTCAAGCAATGCTGCCCTCGCCCAAGGACTTCTCAGCGCGGCGGGATTAGACACAAAAACTTGGGTACAATTGGCAGTCAATCTCGCCTATAATCTGCCCAATAGTCGCAAGGATGAATTAGAAGCGGACCGACTGGGTTTAAACAATCTAGCTGAGGCTGGTTATGCAGCTAAGGCCATGATCTCCTTGATGGGAAAATTAGCACAACAGAGGGGTTCTACCCCGACAATTCTCAGCACCCATCCTGCTACAGGCGATCGCATTTTGGCACTACAAAAACAGCTTAATTCGGTTAATAACAAGCAGAATCAAGGTTTAGACGAGGATTATTACCAATTGCAGATTCGTTCTCTCCGCTAATCAGACAATTTCCTGAACAGATAAAAACTCGGCCACCGCTTGATTAAAACTTTCAGGTTCCCCTAAAAATGCCCAATGATTACCCGGTATCTTTTTAATCTCTAGAGAAGTTAAATACTTTTTATAAGATTGAATTTGCCAAGCAGTGCGATTTAATCCCTGTTGGGGAAGGATTAATAAACTGGGAATATCTAAAGTTTTAGTTAATCCGGCAAACCCCATGACATCCTCAAAAATTTCCCCGCGTGCCGATAAAGTGAATTTACCGCTCCAACTGCCATCAGCTTTTTGTTCAATGGCATTTTTAAACACCTCTTGCTGTAGATTTGACCAACCTTTATATTGTTTTAATTGACGAGCGATCGCTTCTATGCTCTGATAACTATCAAAGGAGCGAGTAATCTTTAAAAAGGGCAAAACTTGATAGAGAATTGGAAAAGTTATCCTAATCCAACTAGGCATTTTATCGATAAAAAAGGGATCGACTAAAATTAAACTCTTAAATACTTCCGGCTGTTGAGTTGCCCAAATTGCCGCTATTTTAGCACTCCAAGAATGACCTAAAATATGTGCTTGCGTCCAACCTAAATGATTAATTAAAGCCCTTAAATCGCCGATATAATCCTGAAAGTGATAACCGGTTGCCGGTTTACCGCTTTCCCCATGTCCCCGCAAATCTGGGGCAATAACTTGATAATTTGAGCTTAAATAATCGCCCAAGCTTGACCAAACCAAAGCATGATCCGCCATGCCGTGCAATAATAATAGAGGCATACCTCGATCGCTCCATTGTAAATAGGAAATTTCCATCGAGTTATTGGTAAAAGTCTGGCGTTGTGGCATAAATTCTCGACTGATTTTTACTCTATAATTTACCTATCACTTAATAAAACTTCATACAATGGCACTACAATCTCCGATCACTGGGACTAGCTTAGAGCAATTGTCTTGGACATGGCAAGGTCACACCATCCCCTACACTGTGCGGGGAGAAGGACAACCCCTAGTATTAATTCACGGTTTTGGGGCATCTATCGGTCATTGGCGCAAAAATATCCCCGTTTTAGCGGAAAATGGCTATCAAGTCTATGCCCTAGATCTTTTGGGATTTGGGGGTACAGATAAGCCCGCTTTAGATTATAGTCTCGACCTTTGGCTGCGGCAAATACAAGACTTTTGGCGAGAAAAAATGGCAAAACCGGCGGTATTTATCGGTAATTCCATCGGGGGACTGATTACCTTAATGCTGATGGCAGAATCTCCCGAAATCACTGCTGGAGGAGTAATTATTAACTGTGCCGGAGGATTAAACCATCGTCCCGAAGAATTAAATTTGCCGCTGCGTTTAATCATGGCTGCCTTTACCGGTTTAGTTAGTTCTCCCGTGACAGGAAAGTTTATTTTTGAACAGGTAAGGCAGAAAAATCGCATCCGGAAGACCTTAAAACAGGTTTATCGGGATCATACCGCGATTACCGAGGAATTAGTCGAAATTCTCTATCAACCCTCCTGTGATGCGGGTGCGTGGGGAGTGTTTGCATCGGTGTTGACAGCACCCCCCGGACCATCGACCCAGGAATTATTACCGCAAATCGATCGCCCTTTATTGGTACTCTGGGGAGAGGATGACCCTTGGACACCGATCGCCGGTTCGGTAATTTACCAAGAAAGAGCTAAAATGGGAAATAATACCCAATTTTATCCGATTGCCAAAGCCGGTCACTGTCCCCACGATGAACATCCCGAAAAAGTTAATCAATTAATTTTGAGTTGGCTGTCGGAAATGGGGATTTAGTCAGTTAAAAAAGTTGGGGTTGATAAGCAATCCTTCATCGATCTGCCTCGCGATTCAGTTTTGAGGTTATGAGTTTATTAAGTGAGATTATTCACTGATAACTGTTTACTGATAACTGATAACTGATAATTTTTCTCGGCCCCAAAGGTAAATTTAATGATTTTTGCGGCCAGTTTTTCCCTGAGTGAGAAATCGATAAACTTAATAGAAAATGCGGGAACAGGTTATCGAAGATTTTAGCGATTAATAGTTACTGGAGAAATCTGCCAATCGGGGCGAAGATTTTTCGCCCCTCGGAGATAGACGTGCTGCATTTCGCTTTGCAGTTTGGGAGTATTAACGTGGAGAATTACCCGAATACACTTTTCCAGACTACCAGCGACCTGCATCTGTTGCACATCGAGGAGGGGGACATTTTGCCAGTGGGGACGTTCGCGAGCGATAGCAGCGGGGAAAATCGCGTCTAAATCCTGAGTTGCCGTAAAGATAATACTAACAATATCATCGGGATCGAGACTATTGTGGATTTCGATCGCTTCGAGGAGTTCTGTCACTGCTTCTCGTATAGCTTCAATAGTATTAGCTGTTACTGTTGTTGCTCCCCGAATGGCTCGAATCTTCCACTGCACGATTGTCATCCTCCGCTAATCCTGATGAGTCAATTTTAGGGGTTAACGCGCCCTTTTTCTCGACTTTAATCTAGCCATCAGGGTCGGTATAACCACAATAGTTGTCCGTTAACTTCCAATTCAAATTCTAGACGCTGTAGGGTTTTTTGTAATCCTAGGGGTATTTGGGAGCGATTGCCCGTCAGACGACTGAGGAGGGGTTTCGGTTCTTCGATAGTCTGACATTTAGTTTTATCTGGGGGTAATCCTGCCAATTCTAGCGCCCAAAGTCGGGCATCTTCCTCGGTTCCCAAGCGATCGACCACTCCTAATTCTAAAGCCTGTTGACCAGTAAAAATGCGCCCATCGGCAAAAATTTTCACTTGATTGACATCTAAATTTCTCGCTCCGGCGACGGTTTGCAGAAATTGCTGATAACTGGTATCGATCATATCCTGGAGAATTCTTTCTTCTTCATCAGTTAATTCTCGATCGAAGGAGAGAATATCTTTATAAGGGCCAGATTTAATCACTTTAAACGAAACTCCCACCTTATCCAACAATCTTTCCAGATTGTTCCCTCTCAGGATAACACCGATCGAGCCAGTAATCGTGCCGGGGTTAGCCATAATATAATTAGCCCCCATAGCGATATAAACGCCGCCAGAGGCGGAAATATTGCCAAAACTAGCGATTATTTTCGTGTTTTTTTGTAACCGCTTCAATGCTTCATAAATTTCTTGGGAATCCCCCACGGTTCCCCCGGGGGAGTCAATTCGGAGAAGTAGGGCGGGATATTGCCTTTCTTTGACGATTTCTAGGGCTTTTAAGACTCTTTTGCGGGTATCGGAGGCAATTGCACCTGTAATTTCTATTCGAGCGATTTGTTTGCGGGTTTTCGGTTTAAAAGGCCAGACCATCAGGGTTACATATCTCTAAAAAAAGGACTCTTTCTAATCTAACGCTTTGATCGTTCCAGGTTAAGCAGACATTATATTTCAGAATTTCAGGCTAAAATGTCTGGTTAAGTGTTTGACATCCTCACGGCCAGGGCCGGACGGTGATGACCGGGCAGCTCGAACAAGATTTATTCAGCAAACCCTAATTAGGGCTGGCTGAATAATGGTAAAACCCTTTTAAAATAAGGCTTTTGACCTGTTAAAATCCGATGTTAGTGCCAGAATATAGGATTAGGACATTCAAAAAACTTGCATTATCCTTCTCTTAGTAGATAAACTGGTACAAAAAAGAAGGGCAACAAAGCCTGAAACGACCGGCTACTGACGACCGGCTACTGACTCCTAACCCCACCAACAAACTTTTTGCCGCAGACCCTAAGTAGGGTTTGCTGAATAAATCTAAAAACCTTATCCAACAAGGTTTTTAGACTTTTTTCCCCTCAAAAAGTGCCGACCATTGGAGTGATTGGGGGGAAAATTCCTGGACTTTTTCCCTGAAAATTAGCTAATTGACCACCTGAAAATCGGTAAAACCCCACACCCCACACCCCACACCCCACACCCTACCCCCACGAAAAACTTTTTGCCGCAAACCCTAAGTAGGGCAAGGGGCAGTAGAAGCTGATAGGCAAATGGTCATTCCCAGCGATTACCGACCTGAACAAGGAAATTACAGATTTTTTCAAGCTAGGATTAAAGATTTTGTATCGAAAAATACAAAACCGGCCAAAGTGACTGTTTAGGATGGATTTTTTGAGAAGCTTAAGAACTGATCCATACATCAAAGGAGTTTTCCATGCCCGAAACGCCACAAGAAGTCTTGAAAATGATTCAGGACAACAATATTAAGATTATCGACCTGAAATTTATTGATATGCCAGGTATCTGGCAACATTGCTCGTTCTACTACGATCAAATCGATGAAAGCTCTTTCAGCGATGGTGTTGCCTTCGATGGTTCCAGTATTCGCGGTTGGAAAGCAATTAACGAATCCGATATGGCCATGGTTCCCGACCCTACCACTGCTTGGATCGATCCCTTCTACAAAGAACCTACCCTAAGCATGATCTGTAGCATCAAAGAACCGAGAACCGGTGAATGGTATAGCCGCGATCCTCGCTCTATTGCTCAGAAAGCGATCGATTATCTTAGCAGTACCGGTTTAGGTGATACCGTATTTTTTGGACCGGAAGCGGAATTTTTCCTCTTTGATAGCGCTCGTTTCGACCAAACCGCCAACGCAGGCTATTACTACATGGATAGTGTCGAAGGTCGTTGGAATAGCGGTAAAGACGAAAAAGAGGGAAATCTTGCCTATAAACCCGCCTACAAACAGGGTTATTTCCCCGTTAGTCCCACCGATACCTCTCAAGATATTCGCACGGAAATGCTCTTAACCATGGCCGACTGCGGAGTTCCCATCGAAAAACATCACCATGAAGTCGCTACTGGTGGTCAAAACGAGTTAGGGATTAAATTCTCTACCCTAGTACGGGCCGCCGACTACTTGATGACCTACAAATACTGCATTAAGAACGTGGCTAAGAAATACGGTAAAACCGTCACCTTTATGCCCAAACCCATCTTTGGTGATAACGGTTCCGGGATGCACGTTCACCAGTCTATCTGGAAAGATGGTCAACCCCTGTTCGCTGGGGATAAATACGCCGGACTTAGCCAAATGGCACTGTACTACATCGGTGGTTTGCTTAGACACGCTCCCGCTCTCTTAGCTTTAACTAACCCCACCACCAACTCTTACAAGCGTCTCGTCCCCGGTTTTGAGGCCCCTGTAAACCTGGCCTACTCCCAAGGTAATCGCTCCGCTTCGATTCGGATTCCTTTATCGGGAAGCAACCCGAAAGCCAAACGTTTAGAATTCCGCTGTCCTGATGCCACTTCCAACCCCTACCTCGCTTTTGCAGCTATGCTCTGTGCGGGTATCGATGGAATTAAAAATCAAATTGAACCAGGGGAACCTCTCGATGTGGATATCTACGAACTCAGCCCCGAAGAATTGTCAAAAATACCCTCTACCCCCGGCTCTCTAGAAGCAGCTCTGGAAAGTCTCGAAAAAGATCACGCTTTCTTGACCGATTCTGGTGTCTTTACCGAAGACTTTATCCAAAACTGGATCACCTACAAACTCGATAACGAAGTTAACCCGATGCGCTTACGTCCTCACCCCTACGAGTTCTCTCTCTACTACGATGTCTAAGGTTTGATTGACTAATCATTAATCCTAGGGTAGGCTTTTGTCTGCCCTTTTTTTTCCGAATCAGCAAGTCAGTCCCGATGAAAAAATTTTCACCCCCGCAGATGAAAGAGGTTTCCTTCCCCACACCCTGCCACCACCGAAAAACTTTTTGCCGCAAACCCTAGTATAATCCCTTGCTGCCAATTAAGTAGGGAGGCACAATTATTTGTAGGATGGGTTAGCGGTAGCGTAACCCATGCGGGCGTTGGGTTTCATGCTTCAACCCAACCTACGTTCATCTTATATTTAATTCCACCCACCCACTTAGCATAAAATACGATTAATTGACTGGTATTTTGGGGCGATAGTTTATGGAACGCGGGTTATTGTGGACACCTTTATTAATTCTATTTATTTGGTTGGCTTGGAGTGGTTGGAATGAATACCAAAAAGTGGAAATCTATCGAGTATGGGCGGAAAACTTCCAGCGAGCTAAGTATGATATATATTCTGTCTTAGGTCAAAAAGATAAAATTATCACTTGGGGAAAGCCAACTCGTAAGGGAGTGATTAATTTACAAACTTTTTCCCTAGAGGAGGTCAAAGAAATCCGTCTGCTAGTTAATAATCAAGTGGTGGATTTAGATGCTCTTCCCCCCCAAGGTTCCCCTTTCCTAGAATTTATTTTTAAGGAGCGATCGCCTGAAAAAATTCCCTTTACTGAAGTTGAATTGGCTAGTCAGTGGGCGAAATTTTTACAACAACAAATCTTAATTTAATTGCGATAATTTCTAGCGCAATCTCCCCGATCGCAGGATACCGACAACTAACCATAAACCGATTAAACTAGCTGTAGCAAATAATACGGTACTGATAATAGTTAATTGCCGAGATTGGGTGCTGGCCGTAACAATAGCAGCCCCGATAATTAAGGAACCAATAATCACACTAAAAGCTAGTCGATTGGCGGAATTATCTAAACTGCGACGGAGATTATCTAAGTCGCGAATTTTCAGATTAACATTTAAAGTTTCCGAGGTTAAACCATCTAGTAAAACTTCAATTTGACGGGGATATTTCAGGGAAAAAGATTTTAAGTCTAAAACTGTTCTTAGGGCAGTTTGTAGGGGAGTGCTACCGATTAACTGTTGTTCAAGAATATTAGTTAATAGCGGTTTGACTTCTTCCAGGATATTAATATCAGGATTAAATTTTCGGGCAGTTCCTTCTAGATTAGCGAGACTTTTGGCAAATAAACCTAAATTACCCGGAAGTTTAATTCTATTGCGACGGGCAATTTGCAAAAGTTCATAAACTACCTCACTAAAGTTAATTTGATTTAAATTGAGGTTATAGTATTTTCGCAGCATCCGCTCATAATCCACCTCTAATTGTACTAAAGTAATCGGCACCACTGACTCGGACAGTTTAATAGTTAGTTGACTGCATCTTTTCGCATCTAAGTCAACAATTGCCAATAACAATTCTGTTAAAATTTGTTGAGTTTGCGGGTCTAATCTGCCCACCATGCCACAGTCAATTAAAGCTACTCTACCATCGTCAAGATAGAAAATATTACCCGGGTGAGGATCGGCATGAAAGAAGCCATCAATATAAATTTGTTGAAAAAATGACCGAAACAAAATCCTAGTTATTTCGCTTTTTCTTTGGGAAATTGCTTGCTCAGTTGCTGGTCTAGAAACATCGGCCTCTAAAATTTGTTTTCCTTCTAACCATTCTAACACTAATAGCCTAGAATTAGTTAAGTGCCAATAAATTTTAGGAATAACTAACTGTTTGGGTTCTGACCACCGACTCTGGGTTAAATTATAGCGTAATTGGTCAGTATAATGACCTTCTTGGGTGAAATCTAATTCCGCATTGACTGCTTTAATAAACTCCTCTGCTAAGTTAACAACGTCATAACTTTGACCAAATTCTGTCAGGGCAACTAAATCAGCAATTCCCTTAATTAAGGCACTATCTTGGGCGACAATTTTTTCGATTCCAGGACGCAAGACTTTAATCGCTACTTCCTCCCCAGATAATAAAGTTGCCCGATGAATTTGCCCGATCGATCCCGCGGCGATCGGTTGGGGATTAATATACTTAAATACCTGTTCGATCGGTTTTGCTAACTGTTCAGTGATGACTATTTCTATATCCGTCCAAGCAACGGGAGGAACTTGCGCTTGTAGGGCAGTTAAAGCCTCGATATAATTAGCGGGTAGCAGATCGGGACGGGTACTAAGTAACTGTCCCAATTTGACATAAAAAGGCCCCAATTCCACAAGGATTTTTTTGAGAACTTCTGGGGTGGGAATCTGGGGATTTTCCGTTTTTCCTAGGGTTAAAACCCCGCGCATATAGTCCCAACCGTTGCCGAGAACTATCTCAAGGATTTCTTTTTGTCTTTGACTGGTTTGGGGGAGTGAGAACACGGTATTATCAGTTATCAGTTATCAGTTATCAGTTATCAGTTATCAGTTTATCAATGGGTAAGTTAGGTACTTATCGATGGGTGCATCCCACATTTGCAGGAACACCGATAATCAGCAATTATCAGTGACTTTTAAATTATTACAGATATATCAGCAGCTGCCTGTAAGCATCCCACCGAAAAACTAATGCGCTCCGGGGTTTGGGGGCGGCGCCACGCCCCCAACGGGGGGTTTGGGGGGTTCTCCCCCCCAAAAGCTTGGATTGAGCGATAAAACCGAAAGTAACGCCCGATTTTAGTAGGAAGTTTCCCTTAAAAAATCCCAACTTAGTAGATTTACAAAAATGAGATGTACCCCTTATCGATCCTATAACAATTTATCCAATTTGGGATCGGTTTGTAATTGCTTGAGAACTTGTTTAATATCTTGGGTACGATCTTTGTGGACAACGAGAGTCGCTTTACCGTCGCGAACAATTACCAGATCTTTTAAACCAATAGTAACGATCACTTCTTCCCGATCACTAGCATAGATAATAGCCCCCTCCGTATCCAAACCGACATGATTGGCCAGTTCAATATTTTTGCCCTTTGCTTCTAGTAATCTTTCCAGAGAATTCCAATCTCCCAGATCATCCCAACCGAAATTAGCGGGTAAAACGTAAGCGAGTTGGGTTTTTTCCATCAAAGCATAATCGATACTTTTTTTCTCTAAATCCTCATAGGCAGCGATGCCCCGATCGCTCAGAGGCTGTAAAATATTATTAGCGTGGGTTTTTAGCTCCTCTAAAACCACTTGTCCCTGAAAGATAAACATTCCGCTATTCCAACTAAAAAGCCCCGTTTCTAGGAATTTTTCGGCCGTGGTGCGATCGGGTTTTTCCGTAAAACGACTAACTTTATAGACGGGTAAACCATTAAATTCGCCCTGATTTTCTCCCTGTTCGATATAACCGTAACCCGTGGAGGGATAATCGGGTTTAATCCCTAAAGTAACGATCGCTTTTTGGCTGACGGCCACTTCTACGGCCGCTTTTAAAGTGTTAATATAAGCCTCTTGATCACCAATATAATGATCGGCAGGAAAAAAACCGATCGCCACTTCTTTACCATAACGTTTTGCCACTTCTAAGGTGGCCCAAGTCACAGCCGGGGCCGTATCCTTGCCCACCGGTTCCACTAATAGGTTACTCTCCGGTAAATCGGGCAGTTGTTCGCGGACACCATCAGCGATCGCACTAGCGGTAATTACCCAGAGATTTTCCCAACCTGCCGCTAAAGATAATAGACGATCGGCCGTTGCTTGTAAAAGACTGCGACCACTACCATCAAGACAGAGAAACTGTTTCGGACGCGCTAGACGACTGAGAGGCCAAAAACGTTCCCCTTTACCCCCGGCGAGAATGACTGGAACAAGCGACTGATTCATAAAAATTGACACTTATCGGTTAAGTTGAACCGATTGTATCAGACGGCAGTGAGCGGTGAGCGTTTTCCTGACTCAAAGCTAAAAAGCGGGCAAATAACCCGCTTTTTAGCAAAAATAACCGAAATATTGCGATTAGAAATTCATTTCGGCCGCTTGTACTGTTTCCACTTGTTTTTTCTTAATAACTAAGAGGATTTGGCAGAGCATAATACCACCGAGGAATAAAACTAATCCTTTGATCCGGCCGGGATTTTGCAGGACAACTTCCGTATCTTTTTGACCAAAACCGCCGACATTGGGGTTACTGGTTAAAAATTGTCCCACTTCGATCGCTTGACCTTCCGAGACGATTAACTCAGGACCTGCGGGAATATTTTCCACCACGGGGCCAGCTTCAGAAGTGATGGTGACTTCATAACCACCGGCTTCGGTTTTGCTGATCTGGCTAATTGTACCTGCGGTAGAAGCTTTGAAAGCGTTATTATTGCTGGGTTCACCGGTGGGGTACACTTGACCGCGACCGCGATTGGCCCCTAAATGCACAGCATATTTACCGAAGTGAATACCTTTATTTTGGCTAGGATCGGGGGCCAGGACGGGGAAAACGATTTCTTTGTATTGATCACCGGGTAAGGGGCCGACGATAACCACGTTATCTTGACCTTCTTTGTAGGATTGGAAATAGACTCCACCGAGTTTTTCCTGCATTTCTTCGGGAATGCGATCGGGGGGCGCGATTTTAAAACCATCCGGTAGCATTAAGACTGCACCGACGTTTAAACCCCCCTTCGATCCGTCTCCTAACACCTGTTGACTGGCGGGATCGTAGGGGATTTTTACCACTGCTTCAAAGACGCTATCGGGTAATACCGAGTGGGGGATTTCAATTTCGGCGGGTTTTTGGGCTAAATGGCAGTTCGCGCAGACAATCCGACCTGTTGCTTCTCTGGGGGTTTCCGGGGCGGTTTGTTGCGCCCAAAAAGGATATGCTTGGGCAGATTGGGGGTTAATGACATCGCTGGTTAGGAGTAGGGAAACGGTAGCGATCGCCACGAGGACAGCTTTCACTAGGGCCTGTCTGTGGACTTGCGGGAAGCTTAAAAAGTTGAATGTTCTCATCTCTATAGGTCGAATAATTCCAAATCTCGTCACATTGAATAATCTAGGACCACCAGGGTTCTTCGCCATTGCGGAAGTCGGTTTCCGTCCAAGTGGAGAAGACGACTTTATCATTATCGGTGACGTTGGCATGGGCGAGGGCTAAGGATAGAGGCGCTGGACCGCGAACTACTTTTCCTTCGGCATTGTACTGGGAACCGTGGCAAGGACACATGAATTTTTCTTCGCTGGCATTCCAAGGCACCACACAACCTAAGTGGGTACAGACGGCGTTAATTCCGTAGTTGGCCAGGGTTTTGTCCTCTTGGACAACTAAATAGGTGGGGTCGCCTTTTAAGCCTTGGGCTAAGGTGCGATCGCCAGCGTTATGGCTGGTCAGAAATTGACTGACAATCACATCATTGCCTAGGGCATCTTTAGCGGTGACACCGCCACCCGTACCACCGGCCGAGGGGGGAATAAAATACTTAACAATCGGATACAAAGCCCCCGCTGCTACTCCGGTAATTGTACCAAAGGTCAACAGGTTCATAAATTGACGACGACCCAAATCGGGAACATCTGTACCGGAAACTTGACTCATTGCTCCTTATCTCCAAATGTAAATTTTTGTAAACTAATTCTCATCTAAGGGCGATTTTGTGCATCTCGATCAAGACGAAAACCCAGAGCTTAAAGAAGGTTTACAAGGGCTGTATTAGATTATTACAGATATTGAGTCACGGACAATTGCCACAGCAAAGCTGCCCCAAATGCGATCGCCATTAACGGTCATCAAAGAAATGACCATAACAACCTAGTCAAAATACTTTTCTAATTCTGCCTGAGTATGATACATTTGTTTGATGGAGATATAAAGTTTCGATAGCAAGGATAATCGTTGTCATGGTACAAAATCTTTACAGTATAGTAATGGAACTGACAGCACCATCGTCATCGACATTGCTGACTGTAGATCGTACTAGGAAAATACTTAATGATTTTGCCTATAATTTTGAATGGACACCCAGTGATAGCTTAGATATTCCATCAACGAATGATTTTGCCAATGCTCATCTTATTGTTGAACATGGATTAGAACATCAGGCTGTTATTACTTTTTTGAAAAGACCCTATGCCGACCTTAATTATACTCAGAAAAAAAATCTTTTGGGCATTTCCTATAATAATTTACTTGACTGGCATATTCAAGTTGAATCCGAGAAAATCCTTTATGTTTTTAACAGATGTAGCCCAGAAAAAATTGCAAAATCATATCCAATTTCTCGCGAAAATTTAGACAATCTCAGAAGCGGAGTATTTGAAGCCATTTCAGGGCAACGCCATCATCCTAATCTTCCTGCTTTGGATGATGCTTTGATTGAAACGATTTCATTCTGGAAGCGAAATCTATATGCCGAAATGGAAGAAAATATATCTAATCAACAGTTTTCGGCTTTGTTTAATGCTATTATTTTTACGAGAGCCGTTGAAGATAATTATCGCCGCTTATATCCCCAAAGGTATGACGAATTTTCTAATTCAAATACCCTATTTGAAACCTTCTTAAAAAATAACAGCAATTCCTTAACCATTCGAGAGTCAATTCTTAAAACTCTTGAAGATTTTGGACAAACTAACATACCTGAGTATTTAATTGATCGCTCCTTACTCAGTGCTTTTGATAGTTTAAATACTCAAACTGTGAAAGCTTTGCTGCAGGATTTTTATAGAATTAAATCTGCAAGACCTTACGAATATGATTTTTCTCTCATTTCTAAACACGCTCTTAGTCGAATTTATGAAAGATATACCAGTATTTTAAGAGTTGAAGAATCCGATCAACTAAGCTTATTTCCCCCCCTACCAACAGAGCAGAGAAATAAAGCTTATGGAAGTATTTATACTCCTCAATTTATTGCGAGGTTTTTTGCTCGGTATCTACGGGAACAAATGCCTCCCATTGAATTTCAACAATTAAAAACGTTAGAACCTGCTATCGGTTCAGGAATCTTTGTAAGAACTTTATTAGAAATTCAGTGTGATCCTATGCAGGGAGAAGTTACAACTGAATTGATTCAATCAGCTTTTCAGAATGTTTTTGGATTGGATGTTGATCCTAATGCTTGTCAAGCGGCACTTTTATCTCTTTCACTTCTTCACTTAGTTTTGACAGATCAATTACCGTCACAATTATCCATTGAAACAGCAGAGTCAATTCAATACTATCAAGATCATCCCGAATTAAAAGAGAGTTTTAGTGCAGTTATTACTAATCCCCCCTTTGTTGCTTTGACGGATCAAACAGAAGCAATGAGAAAAAGAATTGCACAATTTATGGGAGATGATGGAAGGGGAAGAATTGATTTATCTTTAGCTTTTATCAAAATAGCATTAGAAGTATTAAAACCCGGTGGTTATGGATTATTTGTTTTACCTCATAAATTTCTTTTGTCAGAAAGTGATGCTAAAATTCGTCAACTCATCACCCGAGAAGCTTGGATTCGTTGCTTAGTTGATCTATCTGCTATCCCAATTTTTGGTCAAGTAGATACTTACATTGTTCTTCTCATTTTTCAGAAGCGATTTAATGTACAACCAGAACCTTTAGCGACGATTTCTCATTGTCAAGAATTAGTGGGACGTGCTTTACAAGATGTTGTAGAAGGAAGGGAAGTAGAAAGTCAATTTTACAGTGTTTTTAAAGTTCCTCAAAATGCTTTTAATGGGGAAGACTGGGTGATCAAACCTCCTTCAATTGCTCGAATTCAACAAAAGCTAGAAACTTTACCAAAACTTTCGGAGTTTATGAATATTGGACAGGGTGTGGCAACAGGTCATAACAAGGTTTTTATTATGCCTAAGTCTCATATTCCTAAAGGAGAGGAAGCTATTTTTATTCCTTATTTATCTGATCGAGAAATGGAAGTTTATACTACTCCTCAGAAAGTTAGTCAATATCTTTTTTATCCTTATTTTGAGGAAAAATTATTAGAAGAAGATGAGATTAGAAATAAATATCCCAAAACTTGGAAATATTTGTTATTACATCAAGAAACGTTAGAATCTCGTTACGCCGTAAAAAAGGAAAATAAATCATGGTGGCAATTAGCACGACCTAACTGTAAATATTTGCTTCAACCTAAAATTATTAGTCCCCATTTATCAATTATGCCTCGTTTTTCCCTTGATATTGAAGGCAAGTTTGCTGTTATTCGTTCCCCAATTATTTATCCTAAAGATCGTCAACTGGAGAGTGATTTACTGCGGTATTTTGTCGCAGTTTTGAATTCTAGTATTTGCTATCGCTATATTTCTGAACATTCGCATAAATATGGTAGTGGTTACTCAATGTTAGAACCAAAAACGCTTTTAAAAACTCCTGTTCCTGATCCAACAAAAGTGTCATCCTTTGATATGTCTCAGCTTTTACGTCTTGTTGATCAGCGTTTTTTAGCATCAGGAAAAGAAGCAATTCAACTTGAAATTGAAATTGATAAAGCTGTCTCTAAGCTTTACGGATTTACTGAAGAAGATTGTTCTATTTATGGTGTATGAATACAAAAGATGAGAATTGAAATAAACTCTCAAGATTTGCAAGAGCGTACTCAATTAATTAAAAAGATGCTAAGGCCACTTGTTTTAAAAAATAATCTATTATTTGTTCAACCTGTTAGTAAAGGTGACGAATATGTTGCGTCTGTCAGAGATACTTATCAATCAACAACGAATCAATATACTGAGAGCCGTTTTAAAACTTTTGTCCCTGACTTACAAGCTACCTATTATGAAAGATGGTATAAAACCTATCAAGGCAAAAAAGAAAAATTTTATCTAGACCGTGCTTATCTTCATTTTTATATCATTGATAAAACCTTACCAGAACCAGCAGAAAAAGAATTTTGTTTACTTCATTGCGATCCTAATGAACCTGATGATGCTGCTCATGCTAAATATAAACAAAGCTTACACCTTCACATTGAATGTTCAGATGCTTCTTGGCCTCATTGTGATGTTTGGCCTCGCGCTCATATTGCACTTAATAATGGATATTTAGGGTTTGCTGAATAATGGTAAAAACCTTACAGGAAAGGGCTTTTAGCTTGATTGAGAGCTTCCCAAATGCACTTAAATCTGCTAGAATCTCTTAAAACCCTTGCATCACCCTTGCATCACCCTTGCATCTTCTCTAAT
>NZ_JAPZSZ010000233.1:0-6393 GCF_027532095.1 Microcystis sp. LE19-195.1E | reverse complement strand
GGGGATAGGGGGGAAAATTCAGGTACTTTTTCCCTGAAAATTAGGTAGTTGACCACCTGAAAATCGATCAAACCCCACACCCCACACCCCACACCCCACACCCTGCCCCCAGAAAAGCTTTTTCAGCAGCCCCTAATTAGGGTTGGCTGAAAAAGTTTGTCGTCGGGTGTGGGGAAGTGGGGAAGTGGGGAAGTGGGGAAGTGGGGTGGTCACTGCGTGCGCGTTGCGGGGGGAAGTGGGGAAATTGAACTAAAACCCTAAAACCCCAAAACCCCAAAACCCCAAAACCTGCCTCCTGTCTCGGAGTCTCGGAGTCTCGGAGTCTCCTGCCTTCGTTAACTAACTTTTTGCTTCCTCTTTCAGGGAATAAATTGGTTTAAACCAACCTTTGCGCCAGAAGTAGAAAATCAAGCCTCCCGCTACGGCTAACATGACTAACCAGACCATGAAATAACTCCATTCTCCTTTTAATTCTGGCATATTCTCGAAGTTCATGCCATAGACACCAACGATAAAAGTTAAGGGAATAAAAATCGTCGAAATTACGGTTAAAAACTTCATAATTTCGTTTAATTTATTGCCCATAGTGGACATATAAACATCCATCAAACTCGCCGCTAATTCTCGATAAGCTTCGATAATTTCCAGAATTTGAATGACGTGGTCGTAGGAATCCCGAAAATAAATTTGTACTTCATCGCTGACTATACCATGATGGTCACGCATGAGTAGATGTAGGACATTTCGCATCGGCCAAATTAAGCGACGCAGTGCCAATAATTCCCGACGGACATCATAGATTTCCTGCATTGTATCTCGATCGGGATTACTAATAATCGCATCTTCCAACGCTTCAATCCGATCTTCGTAGTGTTCTACCACGGGAAAATAACCATCGATAATCGTATCTAATAATAAATAGGTTAAATAATCCGCCCCCGATTTCCGTACTCGTCCCTGGGAAGTGCGAATTCGATCTCTCACTATCTCAAAACAGTCCTGTAATTCCTCCTCTTGAAAACTTAAAAGATAGCGTTTTCCCAAGACAAAACTCACCTGTTCCGTATCAAAACCGCTTTCATCTTCTTTCAGTCGCACCATCTGAGAAATCACTAACAATTGATTGTTATAGTCCTCTAACTTCGGTCGCTGCGGCACATTAACCACATCTTCTAATAACAAAGGATGCAGATTAAAAATTTCTCCCACCTGTTTTAAAACCGTCTCACTACCTAACCCTTGAATATCCATCCAAGACACGGTATTTGTGCCAATATAGGGGGCGCAAGCATTGGGGGTAATATCCACCTTGCGAACGGCGTTATCTTCATCGTAGTCGATTAAAATAATCCGCGAGGGTTTGGCATCTGGTTCAATAATTAATGTCCCTGGTTCACTACCCGGTTCATCATAAAAATAATCGAAGTAGTCTTCTTCCTCGTCTCCCTCGGTATCGGGACGATTGTTGACGAATATATCGGGTTGTAGTTGGGTCATAAGCTTACAACAATCTGGCTAATTTGGGCAATAAGAAAACAGAGAAGTTAAAAAATTTAATTTGCCTAAAGTTACTATCTATCGCCATGAGATTACAGTAAACTGAAGATTGTTTACTGATTTATTCCCTCCTGATAATTGTCAACGATCAGATTAATCGGGAGAATTAGCCATCTTGACGGCCAAAATTTATGGAATCCGCCTCTTTTATTCCCCGTCTAGTTATCCCCGTCGGTGATCCCGCCGGGATCGGTCCTGAAGTGGTGTTAAAAGCGATCGCCGATTCCTCAATCTCGTCTATTTGTCAGATTACTCTAATCGGCACAAGAACGCTTCTCGAAAAAGCCTATCACGATCCCCATCTTCTCGATCGCTTTTCTCTGATCGATTTGCCCTACAACCGGTCAAAAATCGTTTTCGGGCGTGGGGATGCCCCTAGTGGTGAAATTAGCTTTCTTTACCTGCAAGAAGCCATAAAACGCACCCTCAAGGGCGAATTTGACGGTATTGTCACCGCTCCGATCGCTAAATCCTGTTGGCAGTTGGCTGGTTATGATTTCCCCGGTCAAACGGAGGTTTTGGCTACCATGGCTGGAATTAACCGTTATGGGATGCTATTCGTCGCTAAATCCCCTCACACCGGCTATAACTTACGCACTCTCCTCGCCACTACCCACATCCCCCTGCGAGAAGTTCCCGATGCCCTTAACCCCGATCTGATGACCCGAAAACTAGACCTATTGATCGAGTCTTTAAAGCTAGATTTCGGCATCGATCACCCAAAAATCGCCATATCCGGCCTTAATCCCCACAGTGGCGAAGCGGGAAAACTGGGAAGGGAAGAAAAGGACTGGTTACAGCCTTGGCTGGAGTCAATGGGGCAAAAATACCCGCAAACCCAATTAATCGGCCTTGTCCCCCCCGATACGCTTTGGGTGGAACCGGGGCGCGCTTGGTTTAGCGGTCAAGGGCAACCCGCCGACGCATATCTGGCATTATACCACGATCAGGGCTTAATTCCCGTGAAATTAATGGCTTTTGACTGTGCTGTTAATACCACCATCGGTTTACCTTTTGTTCGCACCTCTCCAGACCACGGGACGGCTTTTGATATCGCCGGTCTTGGCATCGCTAGGGCCCAGAGTATGCAAGCGGCGATCCAATTAGCGATCGAATTATGTCAGCAGCGCCGTATTGATCGGTATTAGGTGTTGGGGTTTTAAGGTTTTAGGGTTTTAGGGTGTTGGGGTGTTGGGGTTTTAGGGTTTTAGTTGAAATTCCCCCATCCCCCCACTTCCCCCCGCAACGCGCACGAAGTGGTCTCACCACTTCCCCATCCCCCCACTTCCCCACTTCTCCTAATCCCGATTGCCAAATTGGTGTAAGCAGCGGGACAGCCGGAGAACTAAACTAGAGATATAGCGCTCGATAGGAGACAATTGGGATATGGGTATCGCTTCAGTTAACCCTGCCACTGGAGAAATTCTCAAGACTTTTACCCCTCTAACCTCGGAGGAATTGGCGGCGAAATTGACCCTAGCTGAGGCCACTTTTGAGCAGTATCGCCAGACCGCCATCAGTGAACGAGGACAGTGGTTACGGCAAGCGGCGGACATTTTGGAACGGGATCAGGTGGCATTGGCTAAAACCATGACTTTAGAAATGGGGAAACCGATCAAATCAGCGATCGCAGAAGTCCTCAAATGTGCCTTGGTTTGTCGTTTTTATGCCGATAATGCCGCCGGTTATCTGGAAGATGTGTTGATTGCCACCGATGCTAGTCGCAGTTTTGTCCGTTATCAACCGTTAGGGGTAATTTTAGCGGTTATGCCCTGGAATTTCCCTTTATGGCAAGTATTTCGCTTTGCTGCCCCCGCTTTAATGGCGGGAAATGTCGGCCTACTCAAACACGCTTCTAATGTCCCCCAATCAGCTTTAGCGGTGGAAAGGATTTTATTAGAAGCCGGTTTTCCCGAAGGTGCTTTTCAAACTCTTTTGATCGGGGCCGATCGCGTTAGTGATTTAATTAACGATGAACGGGTAAAAGCCGCCACTTTAACCGGTAGTGAACCGGCGGGGATGAGTTTAGCAGCCGCCGCGGGAAAACAGATCAAAAAAGTGGTTTTGGAGTTGGGAGGTAGTGATCCTTTTATCGTTTTAGATACTGCCGATATCGAGGCGGCAGCGGCGACGGCAGTGACGGCGCGATTGTTAAATAATGGTCAGACTTGTATCGCCGCTAAACGGTTTATTGTTATGGAAACTGTCGCCGCTCAATTTGAACAGTTATTAGTGGCCAAATTCCAAGCTTTAAGAGTGGGTGATCCCCTCGATGAAACTGTTGATATCGGTCCTTTGGCCACGGTATCGATCGTCTCGGAAATTGCCCATCAAGTCGAAAAAACCGTCGCTATGGGTGGTAAAGTCCTTGTGGGGGGTCAACGTTTAGAGGGAAAAGGTAACTTTTATCTACCAACGATTTTAACCGATATTCCTGTCGGTTCTCCGGGGGAAAAAGAGGAATTTTTTGGACCGGTGGCTTTACTATTTCGAGTCAAAAATATCGATGAAGCGATCGCTTTAGCTAATGATAGTCCCTTTGGTTTAGGTTCTAGTGCTTGGACGAATAACCCCGCAGAAATTGAGCGTTTAATTACCGAAATTGAGGCCGGTTGTGTGTTTATTAACGGTATGGTTAAATCCGATCCTCGCTTGCCCTTTGGGGGTATTAAACGTTCTGGTTTTGGACGGGAATTAAGTGTCGAAGGTATTCGCGAATTTGTCAACGTTAAAACTGTTTGGATTAAGTAAATAATTAGGGTGGGTTAGCAACGCGTAACCCACCACCATAACCAAAATCACCCACCACAATTGTCGGTGCGTTACGCTATCGAAGAGCGCACCCTACGGATTAAAAATATGCCGCGCATTTTTGATAATATTGAGTCCCATTTATTGCCAATTTTACAGAAAAGGGGCTGATTTTTGTGTGGGTTATTTTAATTTGCGCGGTTGGCAGTAACCTTTACACCTTTAATACCTTTGACCTTTATGATGAGCTAAGGCCATTTGATAACAAGAAATGGGGGATACTCCTTTTAATCTTTGTCCTCAGTCATTTCTTCCCAAATAGCAACGACCTCAAGGGGTGACAAAGAGGTTTAAAGGTAGGCAGGATAAAGACTCTAGCCAAATGTCCCCCAAAGAAATAGAGTGGTTATGGCAACCACTCAAAAATTTAAAATGTTACCATCATTCTATCAGGCTTGTTTACAAGCTAATCTGAGCGAAGCACAATATCTTACCCTGCAAATCCTCATACTGCTCTTACACAGTCACAGAACGGTACAATTAGAGAGATTAGCTGCCCTATTTCCTCAACCAATTACCTTTGAAAGCAGAAGAAGAAATTTACAGAGGTTTCTTAAGTTACCGCAATTAAGGGTGAAATTGTTATGGTTTCCGCTAATTAAACACATTATTAAGCAAGAGTTTAGCAGAAAAAATAAAAATCGACATCAAAGAAGAAAACTGAAAAAACTTAGGCATCTAGGACATCTGTTATTGGTAATCGACAGAACGGATTGGAAAGGAAGAAATTTATTTGTAGCCAGTGTTATTTGTGGAAAAAGAGCCTTACCTGTGTACTGGATATTGCTAGATAAAAAAGTAAGTAGTAATCTGGGGGAACAAAAAAAATTTCGGAAGCCTGTGTTAAAACTCTTAAAATCTTATCCAGTCGTCGTGATCGGGGATCGAGAATTTCAGAGTGTTCAACTAGGAAAGTGGCTAGACGAAAAGGGTATAGCCTTTATTCTGAGGCAAAAGAAGGGAACATCTTTGCTGTTATCAGGTGAAGACAAATATCAACCTCTAAAAGCTCTGGATATTCAACCAGGGACTGAGCAGTTTTTCTCAGGAATTTATTATACAGATTCTCATAAACTTGGACCTTTTAATTTGGCAACTCGCGGTCAGAGACGCTATCGTAGTAAACAAGCCGAAGCTCCCTGGTATCTTCTTACTAATCTTGACTCTTTAGAGAAGACTTTAAAGTTATATGAATCTCGTTTTGGCATTGAAGCTATGTTCAAAGACTGTAAAACGGGAGGTTATAATATCGAGAAGACTAAAGTTAGTGAACCTCGCTTTTTAGCTCTTGTTTTATTGATTGCTATCGCCTATTCTTTAAATACGATACGGGGTCAACAACTCAATATTTTACCCCACCGTGTTTATATTTGTCGCCTCAAAGAATCTAATCGTTCTGCTGAAAGACATAGTGATTTTTGGATAGGTACTTATGGTACTTTTTGGGTTGAGTCGATGGATACTTTCTCGGAACTTGCCTTTTCTTTGATCCGCCTCAAACCCCAGAAAAACCCTTATTTCTCCAAAGGGTTAACGGCTATGAGCCTTATAAAGCAAGCTTTTTAACTGTTCTGTCACCCCTTGAGAGCAACGACTATACTAATAGGTAAAAAAACAACAAGAAAGGGAATATAAATTAAAGTTATTAATAAATCAATCAAAAAAATTAGGTCTCGAATATTATATTTACAAAAACGAAATAAGCCATTTTCAAATTGATTCCACAATCGGTAAAGCCACCTCATACTAAACCCGTTGAGTATAGGCTACATATCAGGAGAGGCACTCATGCAAAAGGGAGAATAAATAATCAGTCTTTAATAACCGGATTTAGTATTACTCTACGTTTCATTTTTAAACTATCTAGGGTTTGCTGAATAATGGTAAAAACCTTACAGGAAAGGGCTTTTAGCTTGATTGAGAGCTTCCCAAATGCACTTAAATCTGCTAGAATCTCTTAAAACCCTTGCATCACCCTTGCATCACCCTTGCATCTTCTCTAATTAGTGCTAATGTACCGTAAAA
>NZ_JAPZSZ010000287.1:0-3089 GCF_027532095.1 Microcystis sp. LE19-195.1E | reverse complement strand
CCCAAATCTGCCAACTCCTCTAATAAATTCTGCCAATCTACTGCTTGAAAATCCCCTTGACGCAATTGGTTGATAGTGGACTCTAACCAAAGTTGATAATCGCTATCGTAGAGATTTGAAATGGTAATATTCATCATTTTTAAAATGGGGAAAAATCAGGAGTTAAGCTGCAGGTATCCAAACTATAGGAGAAATTGGGACTAATCAATCAGCTAGTTTTGCCAGTTTAGCCGAATTATCCTCAATCACATCTAACCGCGAAAAAACCGCCAAAAAGAGTGATAATAAACCTAGCTATTCCCAGAGTAACAAGAAAAGCCCGATGGTGAAAACAGTAATAGGTGTCGATTTAGGTGGAACTGCGATTAAAATTGGTAAATTTGACCAAGAGGGCAATTGTCTCGAATCTCTCACCTTGCCCACTCCCCAACCCGCTACACCCAAAGAAGTCGCCCATACCATACATCAAGGCATTTGTCAAGTAAATTTAGATAAAAGTTGTCAAGCCATCGGTGTGGGAACGCCGGGGCCGGCGGATGCTCAGGGAAGAATTGCCAAAATAGCGATTAATTTGGCAGGATGGCGGGATATTCCCCTCGCCGATTGGTTAGAAGAAAGTACGGGAATGCCGACAATTTTAGCCAATGATGCCAATTGTGCCGGTTTGGGGGAAGCTTGGTTAGGAGCGGGCAAACGGTTTCAAAACTTGATCCTGTTGACCTTGGGGACGGGAGTAGGAGGGGCAATTATCCTCGATGGTAACTTATTTGTGGGCAGCAAGGGAACGGCCGCAGAATTAGGCTTAATAACCCTTAATTTTGACGGTCCATTGTGCAATAGCGGTAATCAGGGTTCCTTGGAACAATACGTCTCCCGGCAAGCTATTCGCCGGATGACCGGCAAAGAACCGAAGCAATTGGCAGAATTGGCCGAAAAAGGCGATCGAGAGGCTTTAGAATTCTGGCAGGGTTACGGCTGTTTACTGGGGGCTGGTATCGCCAGTTTACTCTATGTTCTCACCCCAGAGGCGGTAATTATCGGCGGCGGCATTAGCGCCAGTGCTAAGTTTTTCTTTCCCTCTGTGCTCACAGAAATCGAAAGACGGGTGTTACCTAGTTCCAGAGAAGGATTAGAGGTATTAACGGCCGAGTTAGGTAATCGCGCCGGGATGGTGGGGGCCGCTAAATTAGCTTGGCAATTATTGGACCTCCGCGGGGAGTCTATTATGGGGGGGGGACTGACTTAATCGTGAATAATCAAGTGGCGATCGCAATCGCTGCTCACGGCTCCCTGACGCTGAAATTCGCCTAACAAACGCGTCACCGTTACCCTCGTGGTACCGATAGCATTGGCGAGATTTTGATGGGTTAAACGGATCTTTAAACGACTGCCTTGGGCGATTGGTTCTCCCATTTCCCGCTTTAATAACTGTAGTAACTGCTGGAGACGCTCCTCCACTCGTTTGAGTCCTGCGATCGCAAGAAGCGATTCCGTTTGTTGTTGACGACGGATCATTTGATTTAACATCATCCTAGTTAATTCCGCCGAATTTTCTACTTCGGCGATCGTGTACCATTTTAGGTACAGTTCCGACAAGGCTCTGGCGTGATAGGATTCTAGATGGGTCAAATTTAAGCCAAAAAAGTGGGATGAATGGGCCCAGCCTAGTAAAATTTCCTCTCCACTCTCAGATACTTGACTTAGTTGCGCCATACCCCGATAAACTTGCCAGACTCCATCAACCACCAGAGGAATATTTTCCCCGCGATCATAAAAATGGAGCCGACGACTCTCGCTATAGTCTTCTCCGAAGGGTGAGACGCTGGGATTATAGGTCAGCAACATGATCAAAGTTCTCCTGGGTGAGGGGCTAACAATTTTAACCCCACTTTACTGTATCAAGGTAAACATTAGGTAATCCCCAGATTAACAGTTATCAGTGGGTCAGTCATCAGTGGGTCAGTCATCAGTTTTCAGATGTGATACTAAATCTGGTTATTAAAAACTGATTATCTATTGCTCCTTTTGCCTATTGCCTATTGCCTTTTGCCTGTCCTGATATGTAGCCTATACTCAACGGATTTAGTATGAGTTATCAGTTCACTGATTACTGATTACTGTTTACTGTTCACTGAAATAAGACGGCCACTGCCATCTCCCGAAGCTGAAAAACCTCAAGATCATTAATTTAAAGCATCTTTAAGAGCCGTGCGAGCGGCCAGATGATTGCGAGTCGAGGTGAGAATTTCCGATTCTCGTTGCAGACGACTGACTGTATCGAGCATTTCCAATAAAGCCTGTTGTTCCCCAGCCACACCGTAGAGATTACCCGCCACCCAGTAGGATAATTCCAGGGGAAGACTGGGCAAATCGTCGGGGAGTTCAATTTTTTGAGCGGTTAATTTGGCTGATAGATGAACCACATCCCGCAGCAGTCGATCCACTTCTTTGGCCAGAGGTCGCAGATCTTGGGTGGTGGGGACATCTTCAATCCACTCCACTAAACCGACACGATAGGGTTTTTCCCGGACATATTCTAGGACACGGAAACGCTGTTGACCGATGGTGAGAATTTTTAACCGATCATCTGGAAGACGTTGACAACGGACAACTTCCGCACAACTGCCGACTTTAGCGATTTCTCCCGTGGCTGGATCTACCATTAAGACCCCAAAACGGCGATCTTCTTCCAATATCGTATTCATCATAATCCGATAGCGAAACTCGAAGATGTGCAGGGGCAGGGGACGACCCGGGAATAAAACAACTTCGGGAAGGGGAAAGAGAGGTAATTCTCTAACGGCAATGGAAGAAGTGGCCATAGGTTTAGTAAAAAAAAACCGATCTTTTCTTATTTTTACACAATACCCCCTGAACCGCTAGGCAAGGGCAATAGACTCCGAGCCAGTATTCAGGAGCCAGTATTCAGGAGTCGGGAGTCGGGAGATTACCTTTATTTATTCTCCCCACACCCCACACCCCACACCCCACACCCCACACCCCACACCCCACACCCCACACCCCACACCCCACACCCCACACCCCACACCCCACACCCCACACCCCACACCCCACACCCCACACCCCAC
>NZ_JAPZSZ010000085.1:0-13109 GCF_027532095.1 Microcystis sp. LE19-195.1E | reverse complement strand
GGAACACGAACATAAAGTTGAAGGTTCCAGAGATTCCTAAAGGCATACCATCAGAGAAAGAACCTTGTCCGATGGGGTAGATTAAGAATACAGCAGTAGCGGCGGATACCGGTGCAGAGTAAGCTACACAAATCCAGGGACGCATTCCTAAACGGAAAGACAGTTCCCACTGACGACCGAGGTAGCAGAAGACACCTAGTAAGAAGTGGAAAATGACTAACTGGTAGGGTCCACCGTTGTATAACCACTCATCTAAGGAAGCTGCTTCCCAGATGGGGTAAAAGTGGAGTCCAATCGCGTTGGAGGAAGGAACAACTGCACCAGAGATGATGTTGTTTCCGTAGAGTAGAGAACCAGCTACAGGCTCGCGGATACCGTCGATATCTACAGGAGGAGCGGCGATAAAGGCGATGATGAAGCAGGTGGTGGCGGTGAGCAGGGTGGGGATCATGATCACACCGAACCAGCCGACATAAAGACGGTTGTTGGTGCTGGTGATCCACTGACAGAACTGCTCCCACAGGGAAGCGCTCTCGCGCTGTTGTAGAGTTGTAGTCATGGTTGGATAATTTCTGTATGTATTAGGTTGTCAAGGTTCGTTGTTTGACATGAGTTAATACTATCGGCTTTTTATAGTTATGTAAAGGGGTTTTAAGGAATATTTTTTTATCAATGTCATAACTTTTACTTATATAATTGATGTTCAGGTAAACTAGAAGCAGACAAATTCTGCAAAAATAAGCAATGATACCCGAAATTACCGCAAAACTATTGGAAGCGAAGAAGGAAAAAGGCCTGAGTTTCGCTGACCTAGAAGCGATTCTAGGACGAGATGAGGTGTGGATTGCCGCTGTTTTTTACCGGCAAGCGAGCGCCTCCCTAGAAGAAGCAACGAAAATTGTGGCAGCTTTGGGACTGGGAACCGAAATCGTCGCATCCTTAACCGAGTATCCTGTCAAGGGATTGGGTCCTGTTGTCCCCACCGACCCCCTGATTTATCGTTTCTACGAGATCATGCAGGTGTATGGAATGCCACTAAAATCGGTGATTCATGAAAAATTCGGCGATGGTATTATGAGTGCGATCGATTTTACCCTCGACGTGGATAAGGAGGAAGACCCTAAAGGCGATCGCGTTAAAATTACTATGTCGGGTAAGTTTTTACCCTATAAGAAGTGGTGAGTCCGGCCAAAGTCAACGGTAAGGGATTTCTATTCCTTGCCGCTCTTGCTATTTTTCTTAACAAAACTTAACAATTGACGGCAAAATTTTGCTTGCTTTTTTTGGCAGATTTTGGGAAAATATTTTTAAAACAGTTTACTAATAATGGAAATCTTAGCACTTAACCATAAACACAACAGTCCCATTATAATAAAATCATAACCCAAGCCGCCGCAAAAGTCAAGGGATCACTCCTAATTCAGTGCTCAGTAAAGTGAAAAGACAGTAGGAAACTGGCATTTGATCAGGCTCACTTAATCCATACTGCACACTTAAAAATCAAATCTGATAACTGATAACTGATTAACCTAAATCTCGGTCTTTAGTGACAGTAATTTCCTTAGATAAGTGGCGATACCAAGTAAAATAGAGACCGATGGAAAGTAAAAGAAAAACCAAAGCCAAAATCTTCAAACTTTGCCACTGCTTGATGATTAAAACAATCCCCATCATAAAGAGGACTAATTGCCAAGGAACGGTGAGAAAAGCGGCGATGATATCCCGTTGATTTTCCGCTTTAATTTTTGCCTGTAGGTTAGGTTTAACACTTTGACGGACTTCTCCCCAAAAGCCAAAAGGTCGGGTAACATTATAGAAATTTTCCATAACTAAAATATCGGTGGGAGGAGTTAACAAAGTAGCGATAATACAGCCAGCTAAAGCGAACAAACTCGGCACAAGAAAGAGAATAAGTTCCTGATATTGACTGTGACGAAAGAAAGGTAAAATTATCGCTTGTGAGGCAATAGCCGCAATCATTCCCGCTAAAGTTCCCACGGCAAAACCATAACCATTAAAGCGCCACCAATACCAACGTAATAGGAGAGGAACTGCTAATCCCACCCCTAATCCCGTGGTTAACCAACCCCAAATATCATTGACATTTTGGATATTAAAACTCAAAACTAAGCCAATTACGACCACAAAAACCGAGGCCAGACGACCTTGAAAAACTAACTCCTGTTCTCCCGCATTTGGTTTCAAAAAAGCTTGATAGATATCTTTGACCCAATAGGCAGCACTAGCGTTAATAACCGCATTAAAAGTGGACATAGCTGCCGCTAAAAAAGAAGCAATTAATAACCCTTTCATCCCCACAGGAATATATTGAGTAATCACCGTGGCCAGAATTCTTTCTGGATCTGTAATCGTGCCTTTAGTTAAACCATAGTGAATACCTAAAACCGCAAAAGCTGTGACTAGCGGCCAACGGAAAGAAAGCAGAATAATCCAGAATAAAGATAATAAACCGGCATCTCGATCGCTTTTGGCCGCTAGGTATCGTTGTAACATATAACCACCGCTGCCGCTGCAACCTTCGATGATGGTTTTAACTAAATAAAAGAAAATCACCCCACCAAACAAATTAAAGATGGCATAATCTCCGGGTAAATCCAAAGTCATCGAAGGAAAAATACTAGCCCAGTCGCTTAAATTCCAAGTTTTTGGCTCCGCTGCCCCCGGAATTGCTACCGTGAAACTATCAGGAAGATTGACAGTAAAAAAAGCCACTGTCGATACATAAATTACCGCCACAAAAATCAGAAATCCTTGAAATAAATCGGTAATTACCCCACCATAAAAACCACTGGCGACTGTATAAATTAACGTTAAAAGAATTAATATCACCGAAGCAAGACGATCATCCATACCCAGAAACTGCCCTAAAAATTTCCCCCCCGCAACGGAGAAATAACTCATCGCACCGATAGAGAATAAGAGAGTGGCGACGGCGCTAATAATTCGGGCAAAATTCCCCTGTTTTCCAGTTCCAAAGCGAAATTGCATCCATTCCGCCATGGTCATAACTTGGGCGCGGCGATTCCATTTGCCCATAAAAGCCATGAGAAAGGCCATAATTAGGACAACACCGCCGCGGATTTCGATAAATAATCCTTTGGGGCCGACGGCGTAAATTAGGGCAGAAATGACCATAGTTCCCGCTAAATCGGTGTTAGCCGCCATTCCCGACACCCCTAACATCCACCAGGGCAAATTGCGATTACCTAAAAAGTAGGATTCTAGACCTTGAGAAGCTTTTTTCTCGGCTATAATCCCGATTATTAGGGTTCCTGCCAGATAAAGCAGGATAATTACATAATCAATTAACTGCATAGTTGAGATTAATTTAACTTTCGATCGTTATAGCATCAATTGACTACGATTTCTGGCTAACGGTTTCTTTTTCTAAGATTTGCACCCGTTGCTCTAGCTTTTTTAAATCTTCCTTTAGTTCAATTACTAAAGTGGCTAAACGCTGGAACAGTGGGTCACTTTCCCCGACTACTTCCCCATTTACTATACCCGTTCCCGATCGCCGTTGGGGAATCGGAGCGGCATTTTCCCCGCGGATGGATATTCCTCGAATCTGACTTTCAAGGCGCTCGACTCGATTGCGGAGACTAATTAACTCCGATCTTACCGCCGTATCCGATTGTGCTTTGCTGGCATTAACAAAACTCAGTATTAGCAAAAGGGAGATAATCAGAGTTAAAAAGCCATAAAAAGAGATTTTAGCTAATTTCATCGATTTTACCTCCTATCTATCTTACCCAACTTAATAGACCTCCTGCAAAAGTAAGTTCTCGAGCCGCTATCGGGTCAAAATACCCAAAAAATAGATAAATTTGACATAATCTTAGGTTTTATGAATGGCATAGTTGTCTATTGTCTTTTTTCTCCTCCTGGCGACCGTCTCCTATCTCAGAGTCTCCTCACCTAAGGTCAGATTTTTGATTTTTGCAGGAGATCTAATGTTAAGAAACGTGGCTAAATCTAAAGCTTAATTGCAATTCCGCCCCCGGGTGATTAGTTGCTCAAAAGAGGATGATAAGGTAAAAAACACGATTTTGTCGAAATTTGGCCTTATCTCTATGTATAAAAACTCGGATAAAGATTTTCTCGGAGCGGCAATCACAGCCGGTTTAGGTGCGGGAATCGTCACTTCTTTTGCTGTCAATCAAGGACAAGACATCGGTACAGCTTTAGGAATTACCGCTTTAGCGGCTCTTTGCGGTGTCATCTGCCGTCATTTTGACCTAATGTGATGCAATCTTCCTCACACATCCAATTCTGCCGAAAAATCCCGTTTTTTCTCGTATTGATAGGGACCGAGCAGAGCGCCCCAAATTCCCTTACCAGTGCCGGGATCTAGGCCTTTATCGTAGGTTTTTAGGCTATGACTCGTCACCTCGAAACCTAAAGCCACCTGATAGGTTGTCCCCTCATAGGTGAATTGACAGCGCTGTTCCGGTTGCGGTTGGGCGATAAACTGGTATTGATTATCAGCGAGAGTATTGACTTTGACCGATAAAGTGCAGGTAGGCAGAAAAGTTAGGTCTTCTAAGCTAATTTTTCGCAAAATATCGGGATTTTTGCCCGCACCTTGCACGGATTTCAGGTCATTAAACATATAATGCCTAACCTCTAACCCTGCCGATTCCGATCACATTAATCGCCACAGTCGCGGTCGGTAGGGTTGGTCTAAATTGATTATACTGGCCTGTTCGGCAAAAAGAGCGATGCTGTCTTCCCGAAATAAAGGCAGCGGACGCAACCATAAACGCAGGTGAACGTACCACACCGGTTCCGCTTCTGCTTGCCGTTGATTTTCAAATTCACCTGCGAGATACCGACCAAAAGTGATTAATTCAGGGGTCATAGCTCAAAAAACTCTCCTTATTGCCTCAAAATTAATCATAACACCCATAGAAATCACTTTTTTGACAAAAATGACCTTCAGGCTAATGGAACCCGCTTAAACCCAGCTATTCCCCCTTTAGTGTACCAATATTCCCAGCGACCGCCAGCAGCACTAGACCAATCCTTGAGGTCAAATTTACCGCTGCCGGAGGGAGTTCCCGCGATGCGATAGACTTTCACCGCTTGACCGTTATTATTCCAGATTAAAGGCCGATCCGGCTCCATCTGTTCGGGTAGAGTCCCGTTAGTTTGCAGAAAATAGGCATCTTGTCCTTTATCGGTGCCGTTGCCGTAGACTTTGGCGATACCATGGTCATCGATCGCCAGAAAAGCACCTTCTTCTAAACCGATAGCGTAGGCGGGCAGTTGATTGTGATTATCGTGTACATTGCGGGCTAAAAAACCAAAAAGGCGACCATATCTTGTTTCGGGATGATCTTGATTGAGTCGATCCAAATGGGTATCTGTCACCACTTTTTTGAGAAAAGGAACCCGAATAAAATCACTCCGATAGAAGTCTTTGGTGTTGAAGTGAAAGGGATTATTTAATATTTCCGAACTCAGTACTCCTTCGTGAGTAGGCGCATAGTAAAAATCACCCAGAATAGCCATTCCTGCGCTGGTTCCCGCCACGGGAACTTTTTTCTCATTGATCAGATAATTGATCGCTGTTTCCACCTTTGTGCTTTCCCACAAATCCTCGTACTGATTTTGATCACCACCGGCAAAAAAAAGAATATCGGCATTACGAATATATTCGATAACATCAGGATTATTCGCCGCTTCACGACTATCAATTGATAGTTCCGCCGCCGAGTTGATCAGGTCGCGGTAATTGTCGCAAATCCAATCAGCTTGACCGCCAAGATCGCCAAAGCGCAACACTAAGTAATTACCGCCTTTAGCCCGATTCAATAACCATGTGGTCGCCTGATCTTCTCCTAATTTACCTCCTTCCGCTCCCCCGATTAATAAAATACCTGATCGATGTTTTACCGACTGAAAATTGGCTTGTCCACAACGACAAGAATAACGAAAATCTTGGTCATTGTCATTATTGTCTAACATAGTCTTATACCCTCGCTCCTTAGCTTACTCTTTCTATCCTAGCTTTAACTAGGACAAAATCAGAGTTTTCTACCATAAAAGTTAACAACAAAGCCGATCTATAGCTGAAATCGGTAGCGGCAAAACTCCCTAGTTTACATTCTGTTAAAAATCGTCCTATAATAATTTAAGGCTAGAAACTGGCAATTATTACTGTTGAAGTTGAAAATCGGCGGGCGATATGTTAAACAGACGTTCTTTTTTGCAAGGATTAGGTACAATCGCCTTAGCGGGAGGTTTAAGTGGCTGCGCTTCTGGAAGCGGCGAGCCGAGCATTTTTCTCCTATCTGGTTCGATTCCGCCGCGATTACTAACAGATTTTCGGAAAACTATTGCCGGAAAAAAAGTCAATTTTCAGTCGGAAAGGCAGCTGAAAGAGCTATTAAAATTGTTGGAAAAATGGTTAAAAAATCAGGAGCAACCAGCCTCACAATTTTCGAATTCTATTCCTTTTAGGGAACAAAACCCAGCGATCGGTAATTTAGTCACCCTAGGGGATGCTTGGCTAGGAAAAGCGATTACCAACGGCTTAATTCAACCCCTAGATACTTCTCAACTCTCTAATTGGTCAAAACTGCCCCTCCGTTGGCAAGAAAACATGACTCGCAATGCCCAAGGACAACCGCGAACAGAGGGAAAAGTCTGGGGTGCGCCCTACCGTTGGGGAATGACAGTAATTGCCTATAATGAGGAAAAATTCTCTCAATTTGACTGGCGACCGCAGGATTGGTCTGATCTATGGCGACCGGAATTAACCGGTAAAATTGCCCTAATTGATAATCGTCGCGAAGTCATCGGTTTAACCCTAAAAAAATTGGGTTATTCTTATAATTCTAGTGATTTAAAACAAGTAATGGGACTAAAAGACCAGCTATTCGCTTTACAAAAACAGGTAAGATTTTATAGTTATCAATATTATTTACAACCCCTGATACTCGGTGATGTCTGGCTATCTGTGGGTTGGTCTAATGATATTTTACCAGTGAGCGATCGCTATAAGAAAATTAAAGTTGTTGTCCCCAAATCCGGTACTTCTCTCTGGTCGGATGTGTGGGTAAAACCAGTTTTAACTACTCCTAATTCTCTTGTCGAGCAATGGATTGATTTTTGTTGGCAACCAGAATCCGCTACTAAAATTTCTTTATTTACCTCCGGATTATCACCCCTAATTCTCACTGAAAATCCCGACCAAATTTCCCCAGATATTAAAAATAATCCTTTACTTGTCAATCCGGAAGCGATCAAAAAAAGCGATTTTTTAAACCCTTTATCGCCAGAAACCGAGCGAGAATACGAGCAATTGTGGCAAGCAATGCGACAGTCAGTATAGTCAGGAGATACTAGACAAAATTCTGCGAGTCGGAAACTTAACACTGATAACTCATAAATTATACTTTCCTGAAAACCATTTGTATATAAGGTATAAAATGCTCGCATTAATTACAAGACTAATAAATTCAGAATATCTGTTTGCTTGTAAATTTGATGATGATCCTCCGAGCATTGGTTGTATATGGTTATTAACTTCTGGAGCAATTAAAGTTACATTAAGCGGCGACAACAAGGATAAATCCTAACAGATAGCGATTAGACTGATTCATCAATATTGAGGTGAAAATTACATTTACCTAACTGATTCTAGCTGATAACTGATAATTGATAATTGATAACTGCTCACTGATAACTGATAAATGATAACTGATAACTGCTCACTGATTAAGCGGTTTGACTTTGGGTTTCTTGGGCGAGAAAAGTAAGGATAGAAGCTTTCTCAATTAATCCCAAAACCCTGCCGTTTTCTTCTACCACTGTCACTTGAGCTAAATTTTCTCCTTCCAAAATTTTCACCACATCTAGGAGGGAAGTATTAGACAAAACCAGTTTGAGACTTTCGCTAGTTTGTAATAACCGGCCGATATTTACCTCTGTCCATTGGGAAGTGGGAATCGTTTTCAGATCCTCTACATTAATCACCCCTAATAGTTTACCTTCGCTATCGGTAACTAGGAATTTAGACCATTGTTGTTTACCGATAACATAATTATTAGCAAACTCGCGCAGGGTTAAATTAATCGGCACTACAGGACTATTAGGAGAGATAACATCTTTAGCACTGTAGCGACTTAGGAAATCTTGCACCTTAGCTGATTGAGCGGAAAAGCCAGCATTTTGTAGGAGGAAAATGCCAATTAATAGCGTCCAAAAACTGCCAAATTGACTGATTCCGAGAATTGATAGCGCACCGATGACAATCGCTAACCAACCAAAAAATTGACCGAAACGACTAGCGAATAAAACACCTTTATTGGGATTACCCGTTACTTGCCAAACGATAGCTTTAAGGATATTACCACCATCTAAAGGTAAACCGGGGATCAGGTTAAATAGCCCTAGGGCGAGGTTGATATAGGCAAGCAGAGAAAGAATCGCCGCCATGGGCGCATTTAAACTAATATTGGAACCAATAATTAGGAAGATACCGAAGAGCAGTAAACTAACTAAAGGGCCAGCAATTGCTACTAGAAAAGCTTCTAGAGGAGTTTTCGATTCTCTGCCGAGAGTTGCCAACCCACCGAATAAAAAGAGGGTAATTGATTTAACTTCAATCCCTTGGGCGATGGCAACAAAACTATGACCTAATTCGTGGGCAACCACGGAGGCAAATAGGAGAATAGCGGCAAAAAATCCCAAGAGCCAGGGCATAATTCCCGTCAACTGGGGAAACTGACTTAAATCTCGCCCATAGGTTAAGGTAATTAACCCCAGAACAAAGAACCAAGAAGGATTAATATAAAAGGGAATTCCAAAGAGATTCCCGACTCTAATGTTGCCATTCATTTTGTATCTTCTCCAATTATGGGGGACTAACGCCAAGAAAATTAGGTTATCAATTACGCCATTCACTTCTGTTAACAATTGTAACAAAAATGAAAATCTCCCCTGCATTCCTTCAGGGAGTAAAAACCGTCATCACTGTTGTTCGGTTATTTTCGTAGGAGAATTAAATCAATGATTAATTATTTACGGGGACAAGCGATCGAGGTGATCAAAACCCCCAATAACCGACTGATCTTGATTTTAGACGTAAACCAGATCGGTTACGAAATCCAAATTCCCTCGCGATTAGCCCTAGACATCGACAAAGATAACAATGATAGTCGTCAGATTTTTACTCACCTACTCCTTCGCGAGGAGCAGCCTTTATTGTACGGTTTCGGCACCGCCCCAGAGCGAGATCTGTTTCGTCAACTGCTTTCCGTCAATGGGGTTGGGGCGCAATTAGCCCTAGCTTTAATCGATACCTTGGGGATTGAGGAACTTTTGGTGGCGATAGTGACAGGAAATACCAAAATTTTGAGCAAAACCCCCGGAGTCGGCTTAAAAACAGCAGAGAGAATCGCTTTAGAGTTAAAAACTAAATTGGCAGCATGGCGACAGCTAAAAGAAGCGACGACGACAGCCACAGCAATACTACCAGCAGCGGAAATCCTTGAAGATGTGCAGATGACCCTTTTAGCTTTAGGATACAGCCAGGAGGAGATCGATCGAGCTATGGCAGTCCTCAGTCAAGATGCTTTATTTAGTAAAAATACTCAGCCGGAAGACTGGATTAAAGGGGCAATTAATTGGCTAGGTTAAATCAGTCGTCGGTCGTCGGTCGTCGGTCGTCAGGAGATTATTTTTATTTATTCTCCCCACACCCCACACCCCACACCCCACACCCCACACCCCACACCCCACACCCCACTCCGGTGATCCTTTCTCAGGGCAAATGTTAAAAAGTATTACGAAAATAGTGAGAAGGTGAACCAGATGCCGCAAAATAGTTGCGTTAGGTCGCTCTAGCTAGGGAAGTCTTGAGACGCTGAGGCGGAAACGAGATAACTTGAGCGTAGTGACCACAACTGCTATAAAATGTCAGATTAAGTTTATTAATCTCACTTAGTTGGGAGGAATCCATCAATGAGTATCGTCACGAAATCGATCGTGAATGCTGATGCTGAAGCTCGTTACCTCAGCCCCGGCGAACTAGACAGAATTAAAGCCTTCGTTGGCAGTGGTGCCGCTCGTTTACGCATCGCCGAAACCCTGACCGGCGCTCGCGAAACCATCGTCAAACAAGCTGGCGATCGCTTATTCCAAAAACGTCCTGACATCGTTTCCCCCGGTGGCAACGCTTACGGCGAAGAAATGACCGCTACCTGTCTGCGTGACATGGACTACTACCTACGTTTAATCACCTACGGAGTAGTTGCTGGTGATGTCACCCCGATTGAAGAAATCGGTTTGGTCGGTGTGCGTGAAATGTACAAATCTTTAGGAACCGACATCGGTGCCGTAGCTCAAAGCGTTCGCGAAATGAAAGAAGTTGCTACTGGTCTTATGTCTTCTGACGATGCTTCTGAAGCTTCTTCCTACTTCGATTACGTGATCGGCTCTATGTCCTAGAATAATTCCTTTGTGAATTGTTCTAGACACACCCCTCGTAAACCTCTTAAGATTAAGCAAAACCCAAGGAAGAACCACCATGCAAGACGCAATTACTTCTGTTATCAACTCTGCTGACGTTCAAGGCAAATACCTTGACGCTTCTGCTCTCGGCAAACTGAAAGGCTACTTCGCCACCGGTGAACTGCGCGTGCGCGCCGCTAGTGTCATTAGCGCCAACGCTGCTGGTATCGTTAAGGAAGCTGTGGCTAAGTCCCTGTTATACTCTGACGTAACCCGTCCCGGTGGCAATATGTACACCACCCGTCGTTACGCCGCTTGTATCCGTGACCTCGACTACTATCTCCGTTATGCTACCTACGCTATGTTAGCTGGAGATCCTTCTATCCTCGACGAGCGCGTTCTCAACGGCCTGAAAGAAACCTACAACTCTTTAGGTGTACCCATCTCCTCCACTGTTCAAGCTATCCAAGCGATGAAAGAAGTCACCGCTAGTTTAGTCGGTGCTGATGCGGGTAAAGAAATGGGGATTTACTTCGACTACATTAGCTCTGGCTTAAGCTAGAAATAACGAACTCGGACAAAATAGGGTTCGGGAAGCCGAGGATGAGTGCTAGGTCTTTAAAGGCTGAATCTGTCCAAGATAGGTTTTGACGAGCTAGTATTGATCCTTGACTCCCGACCTTTGTTATCGAAAATTTGGGTTGAAAACCCTGCCCCTTTTAGGGCGGCTTTGTGTTAAAATCTTACTGGTCTAAAAAACCCGCCCTATCATAGATACGACCGAATAAATATACTAGGTTGAAATTCCTGCAACGGGTTGACGATGAGTAAGGGGAAGCTGACGGCCGCTGGGAACTCCATGCTAGAGGCAAAACATACCCTGTGTCGGTATGTATAAACCAAAATTAAATCAGTCGCCGAAGGGCATTCGGAGACTTTAAATGGACGGGTCGAAAGTGTCAGACTTAAGCAATTAAGCGTTTTTCGGTGAAGCGTCAACCCCATTGACGCGACCACCCTAAAAAGGTGGCGTGGTGAGGAATCACCGTCCGTTTACGGCGGTGAGGATGTCAATTTAGGAAAAAGCCTTCGTTAGTTTGAGCGACAAGTTTTTCAGCGATTAGGAGAAATCAATCCATGCGGATGTTCAAAATCACCGCTTGTGTTCCAAGTCAAAGCCGCATTCGGACACAACGGGAATTACAAAATACCTATTTCACCAAACTCGTTCCCTACGATAATTGGTTTCGTGAGCAACAACGCATCATGAAAATGGGCGGCAAAATTGTCAAAGTGCAGTTAGCTACCGGCAAACCTGGAACTAATACAGGTTTACTGTAATTGGCTGCCACTGGAACTTAAAAAAAGAGGTCTTTCCAGACCTCTTTTTGCTTTAGGGATTTTTTTCAAACTGCAAAGCGGCAGAGTTGAGACAATAGCGTTTTCCCGTCGGGGGTGGACCATCATTAAAAACGTGACCGAGATGAGCATCACAGGCGGCACAAACAATCTCTGTCCGCACCATGAAAAAACTAACATCTCGTTCGTACTTAATATTAGCCTCGTTAGTAGCGGTCCAGAAACTCGGCCAACCAGTACCCGAATCATACTTGCTGTCAGAAGTAAATAACTCCGTACCACAGCAGACACATTTGTAAATACCTTTTTCTTTATTATCGTGATATTTACCCGTAAAAGCCCGTTCTGTTCCCTTTTTGCGAGTAACTTGGAACTGTTCGGGAGTTAGCTGGTCCTGCCATTCCGCCTCGGTTTTACGAACTTTTTCTACCATAGTCATGACAACCGCCATTATGATTAAATTTCTCTTTTTAGTCTAACCTGAGTTCGAGATCTAGGGTTTTTCATAACCTCAGCTTATCAATGGTATAAGTAACAATAGTTTCAAACCCCTTTACAAACCGTTACAAACTCTCTAAGATAGAGACATCATCAATCGTACCTCGATAACTTAATAGGAATCATAAACCAATGACCACCACTCTACAACAGCGCGAGAGCGCTTCCCTGTGGGAGCAGTTCTGCCAGTGGATCACCAGCACCAACAACCGTTTATACATCGGTTGGTTCGGTGTCATCATGATCCCCACCCTGCTCACCGCCACCACCTGCTTCATCATCGCCTTTATCGCCGCTCCTCCTGTAGATATCGACGGTATCCGCGAGCCTGTAGCTGGTTCCCTACTCTACGGAAACAACATCATCTCCGGTGCGGTTGTTCCCTCTTCCAACGCGATTGGACTCCACTTTTACCCCATCTGGGAAGCTGCTTCCTTAGATGAGTGGTTATACAACGGTGGTCCCTACCAGTTAGTCATTTTCCACTTCTTACTAGGTGTCTTCTGCTACCTCGGTCGTCAGTGGGAACTGTCTTTCCGTTTAGGAATGCGTCCTTGGATTTGTGTAGCTTACTCTGCACCTGTATCCGCCGCTACTGCTGTATTCTTAATCTACCCCATCGGACAAGGTTCTTTCTCTGATGGTATGCCTTTAGGAATCTCTGGAACCTTCAACTTTATGTTCGTGTTCCAAGCAGAACATAACATCCTGATGCACCCCTTCCATATGTTAGGTGTTGCTGGTGTGTTCGGCGGTTCCTTGTTCAGTGC
>NZ_JAPZSZ010000257.1:0-21344 GCF_027532095.1 Microcystis sp. LE19-195.1E | reverse complement strand
ATTTTGTAGTAGAATTAATCCTGTACATTATTAATCAAGTTTTTCTTTGTAAGTGTATATGGAATTAACTGATTCCCTCAAGAAATTGCTCAGTGAAACTGCACTTCAATTAAAAGGTGCAGCTAAAAGAAGATTCATGGCGCAAACAGTCTTAGAATTAGGCTATGGGGTACAAACCCTTGCTGCACAGGAGTTAGGCAGGAATCGAACTACTACTCGTCAAGGAATTAAAGAACTAAAAAGAGGTATTATTTGTGTTGATAATCATTCAGCTAAGGGGCGGAAAAAAGCAGAAGAACATTTACCTTTTCTCTTGGAAAACATCAAAAGTTTAGTGGATTCTCAAAGCCAAACTGACCCAAGTTTTAAAAGTCAAAGGCTTTATGTGAGACTGAGTGCGGCCGAAGTCCGAAAGCAATTAATCTCTAAATATGGATACAGTGATGAGGATGTACCGAGCGAGGAAACTATTCGGGTTAAATTAAATAACTTAGGTTATCGTCTGAAAAGAGTGGCTAAAGTTTTACCTCAAAAAAATTCCAGAAACCGCGGCAATCTTTGAGGAATTAGCTAACATTAATCGGGAAGCGGATGAAGACCCTACGATGTTACGTCTTAGTTTAGATGCCAAAGCCCGTGTTAATATTGGACTGTTTGATCGAGGAGGTGAAAATAGAATAACTGTCGAAACAAACGATCATGATTTTAATCCGAAAACAACCCTAACCCCTTACGGAATACTTATTCCAGAATTTGATGAGTTGTTTTTGTATTTCACTACCTCCACAGTAACCAGTGACTTTATTGTTGATATATTAGAGGATTTCTGGGAGTCTGAAAAATCTCGTTTTGAGAAAATTAAAACTTTGATAATTAATCAAGATAATGGATCATAAAATAATTCGAGACGAACTCAGTTTATGAAACGTATAGTTGAGTTTCCCCAAAAATATCAAGTTAATATACGTTTAGCTTACTATCCCCCCTACCATAGTAAATATAATCCTATTGAACGAACCTGGGCTGTGTTAGAAAACCATTGGAATGGGAGTATTTTAGATGAAATCGAAACCGCTTTGAAATTCGCCCAAACTATGACGTGGAAAGGAAAACACCCGATTGTTAAGTTGATTACTGAAACTTACGAAAAAGGAGTAAAGCTTACTAAAAAAGCCATGGAAAAAATCGAAGAAAAAATCGAACGTCTCACAGAATCAACGAATCAAGACTTTCCCGATTTGGGACAATGCTTTATTGATATCTATTATGATAAGACCTAGTTTGTAGTTAACTAAGATGGTTAGCTAAAAACTGTCCTTGATTCTTTAACTTGTCCTTGTTATACTCGAAAAAGCTCGGAAGTATAAAAGATTGTGCTGCCTATTTTTCCGAAAAAATAGGTTGTAATGGGAGACTCTTTGTTTTCCTGGACAAAAATAATTACTTTTTCAAAAAAACACTTTTCTATTTTTTTGTTGGGTATTTTATTCTCTGGAAGTCCCTTATTGAGATCATTAAGCATTTCTACTTATTACAAAGGTGAGATGCTCCCATCCTTGAAGTATTATCTGGCTCTACTATCAGGATTTCCTAGTATCCAGACGCGCCCTACTCGCCTCTTTATTTGCTGCTTTTGCCTACGGTTGTTTTCTTTATTCCCAAGTCTCTAATGCTTATGTGGTACAAGCACAACAGTATTTAGGTTTTCAACAACCGCCGAATGTTCCCTTATTACCCAAGTTCTTCTTTATCTTTGAAAGACATCAGTTTCTAGGTGCTGTTCATCTGTTCTTGCTAGTCTTCCTAGTAGATATTTGGCAACAGCTAAGTAAAAGACAGATTGTTCGTCCTAGTTCAGATAATATAGTCATTCCAAATAAGTATGATGCAAGGGAAAAATAGGGTAAAATAAGGAGAAACGAGCAACCCATACAGAAAAATGTCTTATAGCCTAGACTTGAGAAAAAAAGTAATCGATTATAGAGTTCTTGCCTAATTAATTTTTGAGAGTTGAAAAATGAGAAAAACAGGCATAAAATTGCATAAAATCCCTAAATATACCATTTAATTGATTAATGTTCATTCTTAATTCTCCTGACGACCGGCTACTGGCTCCTTACTCCTTAATCTAAGGGAAGATTTTTGATTTTTGCAAGAGGTCTTATGTAGAAAATGGGGAAAGCATAACTAAATCCGCCGCTCTATTTAAGATAGTTGCAGCAACAATATATAGATGGCTAAATCGAAAGGAACTTGCAGCAACAAAGGCTTCATCGGCTCTCACTTCTCCAAATAAGTTTTTGTACAATTCACAGTAAGTATCTACACATTTGACCGTCGGGCGGGCGGCTCTAGGCTTAACCCTAGTCTCTGTCTCGGTTTCAGGCTTTTCTTCTAGGTTGTTTTGAGGGAGATACCAGCAAGGGAATCTTTAAGAAATTACCCAAAATCCCTGAGTATAGATATTGACGGCGCTAGACTCCCAACGTATAGATAAATACTGTTTCTGGAAGCCCATGACTGTGAGCTACGAAAAAATCACCCCACCGACAACAGGCTCGACAATTACTTTTTCTGAGGGAAAACCTCTAGTTCCCGACGATCCCATCATTCCCTTCATTCGCGGTGACGGTACGGGGGTCGATATCTGGCCCGCAACCGAAAAAGTTATCGATGCAGCGATCGCCACAGCCTACGCTGGTCAAAGGAAAATCCATTGGTTTAAAGTCTATGCTGGCGATGAAGCTTGCGAAATCTACGGGACCTATCAATATCTACCCCAAGATACATTGACAGCGATTAAAGAATATGGTATTGCCATCAAGGGTCCCTTGACCACTCCGATCGGTGGCGGCATTCGTTCCCTGAATGTGGCTTTGCGGCAAATTTTTGACCTCTATGCCTGTGTTCGTCCCTGTCGTTACTATGCGGGAACCCCTTCCCCCCATAAAACCCCGGAAAAACTCGATGTCATCGTCTATCGGGAAAATACCGAGGATATTTATCTCGGCATCGAATGGAAACAAGGCACGGAAATCGCCGATAAACTGATTAATTATCTCAACACGGAACTAATTCCCGCCACTCCCGAACACGGGAAAAAACAAATTCCCCTCGATGCGGGTATCGGTATCAAACCGATTAGTAAGACGGGTTCCCAAAGATTAGTCCGCCGGGCGATCGAACGAGCGCTGACTTTACCCAAACCGAAAAATCAAGTTACTCTCGTCCACAAGGGTAACATTATGAAATATACCGAAGGGGCGTTTCGGGATTGGGGTTATGAATTAGCTAAAAGTGAATTCCGGGATGTGTGCGTCACCGAGATGGAATCATGGATCCTGAGCAATAAGGAGAAAAACCCTGATCTGAGCATCGAAGATAACGCCCGCATGGTGGAACCGGGTTATGATGCCCTCACGGACGAGAAAAAAGCTAAAATCTGCCAAGAAGTGACCAGTGTTCTCGATGCCATCTGGGAAACCCACGGCAATGGGCAGTGGCAAGATAAAATTATGGTTAACGATCGCATTGCCGATAGTATCTTCCAACAGATTCAAACCCGTCCCGATGAATACTCGATCCTCGCTACCATGAACCTGAATGGCGATTATCTCTCCGATGCGGCAGCGGCGATCGTGGGTGGTTTAGGGATGGGACCCGGGGCGAATATTGGCGATACTTGCGCTATTTTTGAGGCAACCCACGGCACAGCCCCTAAACACGCCGGTTTAGACCGAATTAACCCTGGTTCGGTGATTCTTTCCGGGGTGATGATGTTGGAATACATGGGATGGCAAGAAGCGGCCGATTTGATTAAAAAAGGCATCGCAGCAGCGATCGCCAATCGACAAGTTACCTACGATTTAGCGCGTCTGATGGAACCTCCCGTTAATCCTCCCCTGAAATGTTCCGAATTTGCCGACGCGATTATCTCCCATTTTGGGGATTAATTTTCCGGTTAGGGTAGCCTGAAAACTGCCCTATTTTTCAGAAAATCCCAAAAATAACCCCTGCCTCCGTTAATGCAGACGTTTTAAGCGTTCTTGGAGAATTTGGGCTTGTTTTTCGGACTCTGCTAAAGCTTGCTTCGTTTTTTGGATTAAAGCTTCTGGAGCTTTTTCGACAAAGCTAGGTTTATTCAGGCGATCGCTCAAACTCTTGATTTCCCCTTCTACTTTAGCTAAATTTTTCGCTAATTTCCCAGCCAATACCGATATATCAACCAATCCGGACAGGGGGATGAGGATTTCTACCGTAGCGACAACACCGGCGATCGCCTGATTGACTTCCTCGGTCAATTTTGCCGTCAAAATTAAGTTTTCGATCTTGGCCAAGTCTTTTAAGTACACTTGTCCGCGTTGCAAAATAGCTAATTCTTGGCTGTTTTCTGTCTGTAAAATTGCCGTGATCGTTGCCCCCGGTTTAATCCCCGCTTCGGCGCGCAAATTACGCAACACCCGAATACTTTCAATTAATAAATCAAAAGTATTTTCTAAGTCTAGATCGAGCAGAGAACTATCAGCTATTGGATAGGTTTGTAAAGCCAAAACTTGCTGATTTTCTTGGGTTAAATTATGCCAAATTTCTTCGGTAATATGGGGCATAAAGGGATGTAATAATTTTAATGTCCCTGCCAAGATAAAAGCCAAAGTTTGCCTGGCTGTAGCACAAGAAACCGATTCTTTATCCTTCCATAAACGAGTTTTCACTAACTCGATATACCAATCACAGAAATCGCGCCAGATAAATTCGTATAGACCTTTTGCCGCTTCCCCCATGCCATAATTTTCTAGATAATCTCTAGTTTTTTGTACTGTTTGATGATAACGAGATAAAATCCAGCGATCGGCTAATTCTAAATTTTCTAAAACTGGTTCTCCCAATTCTTCTGGGGTTTTTCCCTCCAGATTCATCATGACAAAACGGGAAGCATTCCAAATTTTATTGGCAAAATTTCGGGCCGCTTCTACGGATTCCGATTCATCGGTTTTACGGTTATATTGCAGACTGATATCCTGTCCTGCTCCTGCCACTTCTCGAATTAAGGTATATCGTAAAGCATCGGTTCCATATTTATCAATTAAAATTAGGGGATCGATGCCGTTATTGGCAGATTTAGACATCTTTTTGCCGTTTTCATCCCTAACTAAACCGTGAATATAGACATCTTTAAAGGGCATTTGTCCCGTAAAATAGCCCGCCATCATCGTCATTCTTGCCACCCAGAAAAAGATAATATCAAAACCAGTGACGAGGGTTGTGGTGGGATAATAGGTGTCTAGATCAAGGGTTTTTTCTGGCCATCCCATAGTCGAAAATGGCCACAATCCCGAGGAAAACCAAGTATCTAAAACATCGGGGTCTTGTTGAATAATTATATCCTCTCCATACTCTTGTTTGGCCTTGGCTAAAGCGGAGGTTTCATCCTGGGCAACGACGAAGGGAGTATGGTTAGTAATTTCGTTATTAGTTTCACTGATAATGTACCAAGCGGGAATTTGATGACCCCACCACAGTTGTCGAGAAATACACCAATCTTTTAGTTTAACTAACCAATCGCGATAAACTTTTGTCCATCTTTCTGGCACAAAACGGGGCGAGTTTTCCTGATCTAAACAGGCTAAAGCTTTTGTGGCTAAAGGTTCGATTTTAACGAACCATTGGGTAGATAAAAGGGGTTCCACGGGAACTTTACCTCGATCGCTATAGGGGACGCTATGGCGATAGGCTTCAATCTTAACTAAAAAGCCGTCTTCATCGAGTTTTTTAACGACATTTTTGCGGGCAACAAAACGATCTTGACCCGCGAATATTCCGGCATTTTCGTTTAAACTGCCGTCTAAATTCATGATATTAATAAAGGCTAAATTATGGCGTTTACCCATCTCAAAATCCTTAGGATCGTGGGCCGGCGTAACTTTGACGCAACCGGTACCGAATTCGGTATCCACCAATTCATCGGCAATAATGGGAATTTCTCGCCCCATTATCGGTAAAGTGACGGTTTTGCCGATTAAATGGCGATAACGGCGGTCTTGCGGGTTGACAGCGACACCAGTATCACCTAGCATGGTTTCGGGCCTTGTGGTGGCCACTTGAAGATAACCGCTACCATCGCTGAGAGGATAGCGAAAATACCAGAGATTTCCCTCAATGTCCTTGTTTTCCACCTCTAAATCGGAAACGGCCGACCGGGATTCGGGACACCAGTTAACTAAGTATTGACCGCGATAGATTAATCCGTCCTCATAAAGTTTGATAAAAGCAGTACGGACAGCATGGGAAAGTCCCTCATCCATGGTGAAACGTTCCCGCGTCCAATCGACGGATACCCCCAAGCGTCGCAGTTGATTAACAATGGTACTACCTGACTCCTCTTTCCATTGCCAAGCGCGTTCGAGGAATTTTTCCCTTCCTAGTTGGTAACGGTCGGTTTTTTCGGCTTTTAATTGGCGATCGAGTATAGCTTGTACTGCAATACTAGCGTGATCCGTCCCGGGCAGCCAGAGGGTATTTTTGCCAGTCATGCGCTTGTAGCGAACGAGTGTATCAATCAAGGAACTCTCGAAAGCGTGACCCATGTGGAGACTACCGGTAACATTGGGAGGGGGGATGACTATACAGTAGGTTTCGCCGCCTTTTTCGGGGTTTGCTGTAAATATTTCTTGATTTTCCCAATATTGCTGCCATTTCGTTTCTGTGATCTTGGGATCGTATTGCTTCGATAGTTCCGAGGTCATGATGGGGGGATTCTACAATTCTTAGTTCTTTGTCAATTGTCCCACATTTGGGAGAGATCAAATTCTGGTTTAGTTGCCGGCTAAAAGTTTTCAAGAGTCCTATCAAAATAGCTGTTATCTTTTGCTCGGCTAAACCTAGCTAATTTATGGTAACTTTTTTGTATCTCACCAGTATAATAATTGCTATAATCAATTGAGGGACTCAATCAATAAGTGGGTAGGTATTAAAAACTCTCAGATGCCCCCCTTATTAAGGGGGGATTAAGGGGGGATCGGCACCCCCCTTATCAAGGGGGGCAGGGGGGATCGAACCTAAAATCCATTTTTAATTTAATTATAACCAGCTACTTAAATTATGACCATAGCAACAGATAAAAGTACCTATAGCTTTGCCGAATATTTAGAACTAGAGGAAACGGCAGCCTATAAAAATGAGTATCAAGATGGGGAAATCGTACCGATGACAGGAGGCACTACCGATCATAATAAAATTGCTCTCAATTTTGCCGCTTATTTAAAATTTGCCCTCAAAGGACAGAAATATAATATTTTTATCGGTGATGTTAAATTATGGATAGCGCAATATCGTCAAGCAACCTATCCCGATGTGATGCTAATTGAAGGTGAACCGATTTATTATGAAACTGGCAAGACAACTGTTACCAATCCCAGATTAATAGTAGAAGTCCTCTCAAAATCAACTCAAAATTATGACCAGGGCGATAAATTTCTCTATTATCGTTCGCTGCCGGAATTTCAAGAATATATTCTGATCAGTCAAAGTCGTCCCTACGTCATGCAGTATAACAAAACTCAAGAAAATAAATGGCTATTAACGGAATACGAGGGCGAAAATGCTAGTTTATCTTTAACTTCTGTCAATTTCGATCTCAGTTTTCAGGAAATTTATGAAGGAGTTACTTTTAATATAATCAATGATTAAACCAGTTGTTTCAACAAGCTTAAGTTAACGAAAGAATCAATCAATTATGACCATAGCAACAGATAAAAGTACCTATAGCTTTGCCGAATATTTAGAACTAGAGGAAACGGCAACCTATAAACATGAGTATCAAGATGGGGAAATCGTACCGATGACGGGAGGCACTACCGATCATAATAAAATTGCAGGTAATTTTTACTTTTATTTACGCCTAAAGTTACCACAGTCCAACTATAAAATATTTATCGGTGATGTTAAAGTATGGATAGCGCAATATCGTCAAGCAACCTATCCCGATGTGATGCTAATTGAGGGAGAACCGATTTATTATGAAACTGGCAAGACAACTGTTACCAATCCCAGATTAATAGTAGAAGTCCTCTCAAAATCAACTCAAAATTATGACCAGGGTGATAAATTTCTCTATTATCGTTCGCTGCCGGAATTTCAAGAATATATTCTGATCAGTCAAAGTCGTCCCTACGTCATGCAGTATAACAAAACTCAAGAAAATAAATGGTTATTAACGGAATACGAGGGTGAAAATGCCAGTTTATCTTTAACTTCTGTCAATTTTGCTCTCAGTTTTCAGGAAATTTACGAAGGAGTTACTTTTAATATAAGTAGCTGGTTATAATTAAATTTAAAATGGATTTTAGGTTCGATCCCCCCTTAGTCCTAGGGTTGATTCATAGTAGGGTTGATTCATAGTAGGGTTGATTCATGAATCAACCCTACCTTAATAAGGGTGGTGTCTGATAATTTTTAACGCCTACCTACTTATTTAACGATTTGCTTTGAATTTTCGTTTTTTTGCCAGTATTCTCGGCAAGGAGGTCGGGAAATCTGTCTCTACAGACCCAATTTCGCCGCTAAAGCGATCGCTACCGGGAAAATGCGATGTTCTTGCACTTGAATGCGTTCGTGGAGACTAGCCGCGGTATCATCCGGGAGAATGGGAACCACTGCTTGCATTAAAATTGGGCCACTATCTACCTCCGCGCGAGCGATATGCACAGTACATCCGGTCACTTTTACCCCCGCAGCTAAAGCTTGTTCCACGGCACGCACACCCTTAAAACTGGGTAGTAAACTAGGATGGATATTGATCACGCGATCGGGAAAAGCATCTAGTAAAACCGGGGTGACAATTCGCATCCAGCCCGCCATAATTACCCATTTTACGCCGTATTCTTGGAAAGTTTCTACTATTGCCCGATCGAGTTCTTCTCTGGGTTTAAATTGACGATGATCGAGGAAAACCGCGGGGATATTGTAGTGAGCGGCTTTTTCTTTTACCTTGGCATCGGGATTATTGTAGATGAGGACAGAAATCCGGGCATTAAGTTGTTTTTTAGCGATCGCTGCTGCTAAAACAGCAAAATTGGAACCACTACCAGAAGCCATCACTCCTAAAGAGAGGGTTTCCTCTAGGGGAATATCGGCCAAACTAAGATCGGGAGAAATTAAACTTGGGGAAATTGTCATCATATTTTATAAGCGAGTTCGAGTGCATTGCAAAAGCTATTGAGGCGATTCAGCAAAGCATTATAGTAAGAATAAGCATCATCCCGTTCCTCTTGGAGATAGGCATACAAGGTTAGCTCAGGCTCTGAAGCTAGGTGATTTTTAGGGATATCGAAACCGACTTCGGTTAGGCGCGTCGATGCGATCGCAACTAGCAACGCCCCAATGGTATTGGACTCACCATTGTGAAGATCCCTCAGTCCGGGTAAGATGATCTCGGCCCCTGGCAACTCATTGAGATTCATGATTGTTTCTCCTCTGGTGGATATTCAAAACGTTCAATAAAGTTCTCGACTCTGCTTCTCAGCACATCAGGGTTAAGGGAGGGGAATCGGATTAGTTCCGGTGCAATCGCTTCAAAGCATTCCCCTAGCTCATTCAAAGAGAATAATTTGTGTTCGTACATAGCTTCAATATCTTTCAAGTCACGGTCAAACCCTCTCGATAGTTTAGAAAGAGCTTGGGCTGTAAAATCATAGTGATAGAAAGAGATTTGACCTCGTTTGCCAATGAATACGCTTCGATCGCGCCATCCCGGAATAGGGGGCAGAAAATCCTGCGGAGATGCCAGTTCAATGTTGATGTTCAATTCTTTTTTTAGCTTGGCGATCGCTTGAAAAATGCCCAGTGGTTCGGGATCTAGACGGATATCCACATCGACTGTGGAATTCCGCCATCCCACCAGTAAGGCACTCGCTCCACCTGTAAAGTAGATAGTGCCTGAACCCTGAGCTTCTTTACCTAAGATTTGCATTAGGCGTTCTAACTTCTGAGCGTCAACGTTTGCACGCATTTTTTTGCCGTGATTATCTGCCTCAAGTTACCAGTTTAGTTTAGTGCCTACTCAAAGGTAAATTGTACAACTGAATCGAAAAAATCCCCATACCCCTATCTCCCTTATCCCCGTTGTTTCAAACCGGTTTCAATAGCGGCAATTACTGTTTCTATGACTTTAACGCGGGCGAAATACTTATCATTTGCCGCCACAATCGTCCAGGGGGCGACGGGGGTGCTAGTGCGGGCTACCATGTGATTAACTGCCACATGGTAGAGGGGCTGTTTTTCCCGATTGCGCCAATCTTCATCGGTGAGTTTATGTTGACGATAGGGGTTATTTTGGCGCTCGTTGAAGCGATTTAACTGTTCTTCGGGGCTGATATGTAACCAGAATTTGACTAAAACACAGCCTGAATGGGTTAATTGGGCTTCAAATTCGTTAATTTCTTGATATGCCCGTCGCCAATCCATATCTTTAGCGAATCCTTCCACTCTCTCCACTAAAACCCGTCCATACCAACTGCGATCGAATATACCAATAGTTTTGGCTGCGGGTAATTTCCGCCAGAAGCGCCAGAGATAATGATAGCGATGTTCTTCCTCCGTCGGGGCAGCAAAGGCAATCACTTGATAACTGCGAGGATCGAGGGTATCGGTTAAGCGTTTGATCGCACCTCCCTTGCCGGCGGCATCCCACCCTTCAAAGAGGACTAAAACGGGGATATTTGCCTGAAAAATCTTTAATTGCAGTTTTCTTAATTCTACCTGTGCCTCACGCAAGCGGATTTTATAGTCTTCTTTTTCCAATTTGGCACTTAAGTCCACTCTCCCCAGATAATCGGGTTCCGTGGGCAGTAATTGGGCTTGGGGTGGTAGATTGGCAGGAGGTTCGATCGGTAATTGGCGCTGATCCAAAGCTTGAGCGATCGTACCGACTAATTGGGAGAGAACTTTTACCCGGGCCCAACGTTGACAGTTGCCCTCCACCAATGTCCAAGGGGCGGCCCCCGTGCTAGTGTAGGTAATCATTTCCTCGGCTAAACTGGCATACTCATCATAACGTTTGGCCTGTTGCCAATCTTCCGGACGCACGCGCCAAGATTCTAGCTCATTTTCGGCGTATTCTTTGATGCGTGACTTTAATTCCTTTTGACTGAGGTGAATCCAGAATTTAGCGATTGCGACCCCATCATCAAATAATTGTCGCTCAAAGGTGTTGATATCGCGCATGACCAGGGGAATCTGGGAGGAGGGCAATTTATTTAAGAGTCGATCCTCTAGTAGATGGGTGTACCAACTGTGATAAAAAATGCCGATACTGCCTTTTGCTGGCAGTTTTTGCCAAAATCGCCACAAAAACGGGTAACTTTCCTCTTGGGGGGAAGGGGTTAAAATTGGATGGACGGTAAAACCGCGCGGATCCATATAGTTAACCATTTTTTTGACTAAAGTTCCCTTCCCTGCCGCCGCCCAACCTTCCAAAACCACCACCACGGGTAATTTACATTCCCAACAGGACTTCTGTAGCGATCGCAGTTGTTCCATTAAATCTTTAATTTGTGATTGATAAGTTTCTTTGTCAAGGGAAAGAGATAGATCGAGGGGACTTAACATGATGGTCAAATAAAAGGAAAATTAGGGTATAAAGTTATAGACAAGTCAATTTCAAATAGGTATGATCGCGTGTCTCAAGTTAAACCTACCATTCTCGTTACTGGCGGTGCGGGTTATATTGGTTCCCATGCAGTTCTAGCGCTCAAAAATGCCGGTTATCCCGTCATCGTACTCGATAATTTATCCTACGGTCACGCCGAAATCATTAAGGATATATTAAAAGTTGAGTTAATTGTCGGTGATACTAGGGATCGATCGCTGCTGGATAATTTATTTGCCAGTCGTCATATTGCCGCCGTCATGCACTTTGCCGCTTTTATTGCCGTGGGGGAATCAGTCCAAGAACCGGCTATTTACTATCAAAATAATGTTAGTGGTAGTCTGACTCTTTTGCAAGCGATGATCGCCGCCGATGTGAAGAAATTTGTTTTTTCTTCTACCTGTGCTATTTATGGAATGCCGAAAGAAATTCCGATGACGGAAAATCATCCCCATCATCCCCTCAGTCCCTACGCTGCCAGCAAGGAAATGGTGGAACAAATTCTTCGGGATTTTGATCCGGCCTACGGTTTAAAATCGGTGGCTTTCCGTTATTTTAATGCTTCAGGAGCCGACCCCAGTGGTTTATTAGGGGAAGATCACCAACCAGAAACCCATTTAATTCCCCTGGCTTTATTAACTGCCCTGAAAAAACGGGATTCCCTGTCAATTTTCGGCACGGATTATGATACTCCCGATGGCACTGCTGTTCGCGATTATATCCATGTCAATGATTTAGCCCAAGCTCACGTTTTAGGCTTAGAATATCTCTTAAATGGGGGCGAAAGTAATGTGTTTAATTTGGGCAATGGTAACGGTTTTTCTGTGCGTGAAGTGATTGAAACAGCGCAAGCGGTAACTGGTTTAGATATTCCTGTAATCGAAAGTCCCAGAAGGGCAGGTGATGCCCCCATTTTAATCGGCAGTAGTGATAAAGCTAAACAGGTTCTCGGTTGGCATCCCCAATATGCCGATCTCAAGGTAATAGTTGAACACGCATGGAATTGGCATCAAAAAAGACACGCTTAACAGCGATCGAGTGCTAAACTTTAATCTTATAAGATTGAACAGTTCTAAGTAAGTGGTTTCAATTAAATTGAAGATAGATTTTGTCTTTGATCCCCCCTGCCCCCCTTGATAAGGGGGGTGCCGATAGAACGTAGGTTGGGTTGAAGCATGAAACCCAACGCCCGCTCATGTTACGCTACCGCTAACCCATCCTACAAATAATTGTGCCTCCCTACTTAGAGGCTGATAGTTTACTGTTATAAGCTTCTCCAGAATCCTCTCGAATACAATGCTATGAATAACAAAATAATCTTAATATTTATGGGCTTGACTTTTTTAGCAAGTTGTGCTGATAGTAAACAGTTTCAATGTCAAAAAATCTATCGGATTGCCAACGAAGTGGCCCAAGAAACCAAATCCTTAACCAACGGTCAAGGGAGAGAAATTGACCAAAAAAGTTGGCTATTAGCCGCCGATAAAATCGAACAGGCCGCAGAAAATATGAAAAAATTAGCAGTGAAGGATACCGAACTAGAGAAATATAAGACCGCTTTCGCTCAAGTTTACGAAGATTATGCCACTGCCACCCGTGAAATAATTCAAGTTATCGAAACTCGCAATAAAAACGGGGCAAAATTAGCACAGGAAAAGGTAAGAAAAGCCGGACAATTAGAAAAAGAAACTGGCGAAGCTTTTAATACCTATTGTCAAGCACAGTAAGGCACTATTAGCACAGCTATTGTGGTGGGTTACTGAATCTTGACTTTTTACCCCAAAAATATAAGGTCTAATTGCCTATATTGTGGTGCGTTAGCGATAGCGTAACGCACCCTACGGATTAGGGTTTAATTGCGTACAAAGTGCCGACATTTTTACTGCGAGGCATCCGGGAGAAGATGATAAAACCGAAGTCTTGCAGATGTTTGACTAAAGCATCGGGACCCTTTTTATGCCATTCCATCATGAGAATTTTAATCTGTCCTAATTGACCAGTTGCCGCTAAAGAATCGAGGATTTCGTATTCGGAACCTTCACAATCAATCTTGGCAACTATATCGATGTCGGGATAATCAGAGGTAATACCTTTAAACACATCGGTGAAAGGTTTAAGAATTAAATCAGCTGTAGCTGTTTGTTTCGAGGCAAAAGGTTTTAATTGGTTGTCAATACCAGAAATACCAACACTACCTTTAACATTGTAATCGTATTCTACTTGAATAATTTCATCCCGAGCGCCGACTCCATAATCAAAAGCTTTAATCTTCTCCGCTAGATTAGGATTGAGGGCAAAATTTCTGAAAGCTTGGTCGTAGGTAGCCTTAAAAGGTTCGTAACTATAGACAGCTTTCACATTAGCTCGATTGGCAAAAAAGAGACTAGCAAAACCCGTATTCATACCAATATCGATCGCTACACAGGGCTTGTCATAGAGGAAATTATATACACCTAAAAGGAAAATTTCATGGGCGATATCTAAATCCTGTCCCGTCTCGATAATTAACTTAACTCCATCGATATCGATAATTAATTCCTGTTGCCCATCGATATAAAATTTACAATCGGCCAGAGCTTTTAGTGCGTTAGCTTTGTTAAAAACTTTGCTACCCAAGAGGAAATCCTGCTTATTTTTGCTTAAACTGATCCCTAAGGGTTTGTAAAAAAGTTGACCAGATTTAGCATCATATGCCACATAATTAGGATTAATATTATGCTCTGCCAATTGACTAGACCAATATTGATCAGCAATATGGGGATAAGTCTTAAATTGCCGATAGCGTTTATGTGCATCTAACAGTTTTTGATAAAGCATTGCTTGTCTAGCCTCGATTTTTTAGGATGGATGAAGGTAATTTTATGGACAAGTTTGACAAAGTTTGATAGGCTTGTCAAGAAAATCCCTCGTCTCTGAGCATCAGAAGTCAGGAAACCCATCTCAAACAAGGTTACACAGACCATCAGGAGTTAACACGCCTTGAATTACTCTGATTTTATATTTTGGTGGATATTAATCCTTTTTAGCGTTCCTTTCCTAACGGCGCGCTACCTGGCGAAGTCCTTCAATCTCTGGCGAGGTGTTTTTGATGGGGTGGGATTAGCGGCGCTGTCCCTAATCCTATTTTATTACGCCAGTCGCACCAGTTTCCTCGTTTTCATCGTCTCCCTAGCCTTTAACTACATTATGGTCTGGCTAGTGCTGAAAATGAGCGGCTGGAAAGCGAATCTCCTAGCCACTATCGTTATCGTCATCGATATTCTCGTCCTTGCCTACTTCAAGTATTTCGGCTTTTTTGTGCAGGAAATCATCGGATTATTCGTTTCCCTCCCCCCTAACTGGAAGGAACTTTCCCCAATTCCCGTGCCTAGCCAAATCCCGCCGGGGGTATCCTTCTATACCTTCCAGATGGTGGCTTTCGTGGTGGACTCCCTACGGGAAAAGAAAAAGAAACCCCTAGCCGTCCTCGATTATGTCAATTTTATCTCCTTTTTCCCCCAGATTGTCGCAGGTCCGATCGAGCGTCGCCGGGATTTATTGCCACAAATGGAGGGATTTCGCCTCAAATTTACAGGAGAAAACTTCGAGAAGGGTTTGCGTTGGCTTTCCCTCGGTTTATTTATGAAATTTGTCCTCGCCGATAACATTGCGCCCTACATCGAATTAGATAAGATGATCGACAATGCTTGGTATATCTGGTTTGAGGCCTTTTTATTCACCCTGAGAATCTATTTTGACTTCGGCGGTTATAGCTTTATTGCTGTTGGTTTAGCCTATTTTGTCGGGGTTAGATTAGAATTAAACTTTTTAGCCCCCTACACATCCCAAAGTATTAACGAATTTTGGCGACGTTGGCATATTACCCTTAGCACTTGGTTTCGGGATTATGTATTTTTACCCCTGATGGGTTCCAATAAAAATTGGGCGCCTTTTTACCTATTTATCACCTTTACGCTTTCAGGTTTCTGGCACGGTGCGGCTTGGAATTTCATCTTTTGGGGTGCTTACCACGGGGCATTATTATTATTACTGCGTTATCTGGGCCGACCTTTCTATGCTTTCGTCGGAAAATACGTTTCTCAGCCGCAAATTGTCTCCTGGGCTTTAACGCAATTGGCGGTCATTTTTGGTTGTCTCTTTTTCATGGAGATTAACACCAGAAGATTAATCGGCAAAATGCTTGTTATTGCCAATCCTTTCAATTATTCCTTAGCTAATATCGCTGAGATTTTTAGTTCCTATAGTCTTAATCAAGGAGCAGTTTTAAGCGTTGCTTTAGTTCTTGGTATCATTGTTTTAATCCTTGAACATCTGGCTATTGCCCAGAAAAAATTTGAATATGAACTCTTGTTATCCCCTTGGCTGTCTAAAATATTGCTAGGTTTAACTATTCTCCTAGCTTCCACTAATACCGGTGACTTTATTTACTTTGAATTCTGATGAATACTAAATCCTTTAACCCTTTCCCCTGGTTAGCCTCTCTGGGAGTCGCTTGGTCCCTCGGCTTTGTTTATAATGTCATCTACGGCGGCGAATTAAGCTGGTTGCGGATGATGTACGAGGAAAAATCAGCGATCGCATCTAGTACCGAAGGACCGCGACGTTTAATCGTCACGGCGGGATCGGGGGCGCATTATAGCATAAATTCGGAATTAATGGCCAAAGAATTGGGAATTCCCGTGGTTAACTTCGGTTTACAGGGGGATATCGGGTTAAATGTCATTGCCGCTATGATTCTCGAAAAAGCGCGCCAAGGGGACGTAATTCTGCTGATTCCCGAATATCTCATGCTCATGGATGAGGACGGTTTTAATCGCGGCGAAGGACTTTGGGGGTCCGCACCTTTTAGCGTCGCTATTGGTAAACCCGGGTTAGGTGGGATACCTTTAAAAACCATGATCGAGGATACTTGGTTATTAGGTATTCCGGGGATGCGTCCAGTTACTAAATCCACGGTTGATTTATTCACCAAAGGCAGAATGACGGGTTATCTTTCCGATCCAATGACTAATACAGGTGATCCGACTATAGTTAAGGAAAGAACGGGGAAATGGTGGCAAATGACCTTTGATACTGCTGCTTCTCCTCATTCAATTAAAGCTATTGAAAAACTCAAGAAAGATTTAGAAGCAAAAGGGGCGACTTTAGTGGTTTCTTTGCCCTGGGTTTATGCTAAAAATGATGGTAAAACCGTTGCTAATATTCGCAAATCTGCCGAAGAATTAAGTCGGGTTGTGCCAACAATTTATGACCCAAAAGACTTGAACATTAAGACCGATTCTACTATTTTTGCTGACACTCACTATCATCTTTTGCCCCCGGCGAGAATTATTCGTTCAGAACAATTAGTTTCGGAACTGAAACCCATCTTAAACACAACTGAGAATAAAAATCCATGAATAAACCTATAACTAAGATTTGCATTCTGGGGGGTGGTTTTGGAGGGTTATATACGGCACTCGATCTGAGTCGATTAACAGCAGTAAAATCAGGTCAATGGCAAATAACTTTAGTCGAACCAAAAAACCATTTTCTCTTTACTCCCCTTCTCTATGAACTAATTACAGGAGAATTACAACGCTGGGAAATTGCCCCCTCCTACCGTCAATTATTAACAGGAACTCAGGTTAATTTAAAACCTCAAAAAGCTAGTAATATTGACTTAAACAATCATCGAGTATATTTAGAAAATGAGGAAGTTATAGATTATGATTACCTCGTTTTAGCGGTGGGAGTGCGGAATCGTTGGCCAGCTATACCGGGGTTAGCCGATTATGGGCTGACTTTTCGGAGTTTAGAGGATGTGGAAAAATTACAAACGGCAATTCATGACTTAGAAACTCAAGGAAAATCCTCAATTAATTTAGCCATTATTGGCGGCGGTCCCAATGGGGTAGAATTAGCCTGTAAGGTAGCTGATCGCTTAGGAAAAAAGGGCAAAGTTCATCTAGTGGAAAAGAACGAGGAAATACTGCAAAACTTCCCTAAATCGGTGCGTATTGCTTCCTATCGTTCCCTTTTAGTCAAGAATGTTAGTCTCTATTTAAACACGGGATTAAAGGAAGTTGCAGCTAATTCCATAACCGTATTTAAAGATAATAAAAATGAAGTTATCCCCATTGATTTATTATTGTGGACAGCAGGAACCCAAGCACAGGATTGGATCAATGATTTGGATTGTCAGAAAACAGCACAAGGCAAATTATTAACCCGTTCCAGTTTACAATTAATCGACTATCCTGAAGTTTTTGCCGTCGGGGATCTAGCCGAAATTTATCCGAGTAAACAGGTAATTCCTGCCACGGCACAGGCAGCCTATCAAGCAGCCAGTGTAGTAGCCAAAAATATCTCGGCAGTGATCAGAAAAAAATCGCCCCAACCCTATTATTATCTCCATTTAGGTGATATGTTAACCCTAGGTAAACAATCAGCCCTTGTCTCCAGTTTTGGCATTAATATTACTGGTAGATTGGCTGATATAATGCGTCGATTTGTCTATATTCTGCGTTTACCCAGCAAACGCCATCAATTGAAAGTGTTTCAACATTGGGCAAAAAAAATTCTTCTCCGACTCCGTTATTCACAGGTGTTATCTAATACTAAATCCGTTGAGTATAGGCTACATATCAGGAGAGGCAAAAGGCAAAAGGGAGAATAAATAATCAGTTCCAACCAGGTTGTTAGTCCTTACACAATTGGCTACAATAGCCCTACACAAGCTACGAGAGAAAAGTATGCCTGAATTAAAAATTAGCATTAGTGAGGCTGCTCACAAAACGCTGTTAGCACTCGTTGACTCCTCTGGGGATACGCTCCCAACAGTATTAGACAAAGCCATCGAAAATTATCGCAGATATGTTTTTCTAGTTCAAGCGAATGAAGCCTTCGCCGCCTTAAGGAAGAATGAGACTTTATGGCAAGAGGAAATTTCTGAAAGGCAGACATGGGAGCAAACTCTCGCTGATGGAGTAGAAGGGTAGTGGCAGAAATTACCAGAGGAGAAATATGGCTAGCAGATCTTAATCCAGTAAGGGGGCATGAACAGGCTGGTAAGCGTCCATGTTTAGTGATTTCAGCAGACCTGTTTAATCAGGGTGCATCTGGCTTAGTTGTTGTTTTGCCAGTAACTTCTAAAGACAAAGGAATCCCTTTCCACATAAAAGTGGAACCCCCAGAGGGAGGAGTGAAAATGCCAAGTTTTATCAAGTGCGAGGACGTAAGATCAATCTCAGTAGAACGACTTGAGAAGCGATGGGGAACTGTATCCTCAGAAACGCTGGCATTGGTTGAAGACAGACTGAGAATCTTAATGGGACTGTAATGAAGATAGTTTCACCAATTTGCGCTCCAAGCCCAGGTTTTAGTTTGCATTCTTCCACTGTTCCAATGCCACCTTCGTGTGACTGTACCATTCTGAATTTGATTACGATTAGGCTTGCCCTCGTAACGCGCCGATAGACCAACCAGTGCTTTCGGCATCGCAACTAAACTCACAGTTTCAATCAATGGGCATGGTGCGTTCCCAAAAATCGATCGGTGGAGCAGTAGGACCCCCATTAGGGAACGCACCCTAGGGCTGAAAACGGAGATTTTGAAGAGATCGCACTTGAGCAATGGTTTCAAAATCACGGTCGTTGTGAATCAGAAGCAGATCATTTTCCAGTGCCGCTTGAGCAATACAGCAATCAATTGGGCTGCGAACAGTCAATCCTTGACGACGCAGATCATAGTAAATACGTGCAGCCGCTTGCCAGGAAGAAGGCCTGAGTTCAACATAATCCTGCACTTCGAGGTAAGTAGAGAGGATTGTCCACTCTTGCTCGTTTAAGCTCCCTTGAAGCAGTTCAAGCTGGGTAAAGCGGGTGAGTAAAATCTCACGATTTGCAATTAACGTTTCCAGTTGCTGGCGAACTTGATCACCACGACTGCGGAAGACGCTGATCCACACAGATGTGTCAATCAGCAACATGACCAGTTTCACGTAGGGCTTTATAATCAAAATCTGGAGCAAATTGAATTTGTCCGGCAAGGTCGAGAAGGTTTTTCTTACGGCGCGATCTCACGAATTCTTGTAGAGCAAGATTCATTAGTTCCTCTTGGGTGGTGAGGTTAGTCAGTTGAAAGGCTTCCTTGAGAAGGGATTCATCAAGGTTGAGGGTAATTTGCATAGGATGGATATTAGATTGAAGTATAGGTGATTATTCTCTTTACATTTTAATCCGATAGATGACTAACCCACCTCTGGGCATATCTTTGTTAGTTGGCTCTCAAGCTTTAAGCTACATACGGCAATGGCGTAGTGCCTTCGGCATCACACTTAAACTCACAGCTTCAATCTATGGGCATGGTGCGTTCCCAAAAATCGATCGGTGGAGCAGTAGGATCCAGATTAGGGAACGCACCCTACAAGCTCGGCGTACTGCTACGCAGTGCCTTCGGCATCGCACTATGCAGTGCCTTCGGCATCGCACTATTTCAGTCCCCGTGCAAGACCATCAGCGGCCTTGAGCATCTTGGGTATTCGGAATTGCCCAGCCATTGATTGAATGTGTTGGGCAGCTACGTTGTATTCGATGCCGATTGCTGTGACAAAGAGAGGCCGCTTGCTGTTTGCGCGGAACACTTCGACCGCGTGTTCCGAATCACGATAACGGTTCTTGGCAACGCCGACGATGACGGCGGGTTGCGTCAGCGAACGGTGCAGATACGCACCCAAACCTGGCGTAAGGTCACGAGAGAGATGGCAATAGCCATCAATCACATAGGTGTGTACGTCGAACCCGATCTGCGTGATCACCCTCAGCAGCGGCGACAATTCCCGCCTGTAGAACTTTCCAGGTTCGTATGCCGCCACAGGTTCTTCGGTCGCCGTGCGGCTGGCAATTGGTTCCTCAGATTGCCATTCTTTGAACACAATTGCGGCAGCGTGTGCCGCAGTGTCGGTGTAATGGACATCGAGAGCAGCAATCATCGGAGGCCACCATCCAGAAAATGAACCGGCTTACCGGCAATTATTGCGTCGAGGCAGCCTTCCAATTGAATTGCTTCTGGTAGTTCTTGAGCTTTTTGTACAGGTTTACTTAGAAGTGTTGATAACATTTCTTCTCTTCTCTTGAAAACATCACTATATGTTAGACGGAAAGTTTCCATATATCACGCCGAATACACATTTGTTAAAAAAAAATCTTTCCGCCTATTACTCTCAAATGGAGCAATCGCAAGAAACTTTCCCTATATTACGCCCAAAAGCGTGTTAGCCAGATTAGTTTACTGCAAACAATCTACTTTAAGGAGACTGATCACAGAAGCTTTCTAGAGTTCTAGCAAAGATTCTTAGATCTGACTGCACTTTGTCACAAAACTTCACTATTATTTTGACACTCTTAATAGTTGGAGAGGAAACATTAATCGCCAAGTCTGGTCAATTTTTGTCCAAAGCATTTGAGGAAATGACCCAAATAAGTAGCCAGACATAGCGCTATTTTCTTTGTTCTCAAAAAGCTGGCCATCCTCTGATTCAGAAGACCTCTTGCATAATTTTTTTATGGTATAATGGAGGGTTTTGCTTTTTTCTCAATTCTTAGATTGAAGTGGAAAAAAGAATAAAATGTGATCTTAGGTCAGGAAATCATCTATAATTTTGCTATGTTTATTAGCAAAATTATGGATTATCAAAACTTATCAGATGAACAATTCAAAC
>NZ_JAPZSZ010000284.1:0-1900 GCF_027532095.1 Microcystis sp. LE19-195.1E | reverse complement strand
GAGAATCGTGCTTCAAAACCTTGCGTCTTCATCGGCCCGCGTCCTGTAGGGGCGAAGCATTCGGATAAAAAATCTACGGTTTCACCGATAGGTTATTGCCCGAATGCTTCGCCCGTACTTTTTCAGCAAACCCTAATTATTTGATTGACCATGATTGGTTCATTCAATCAATCTTCATCTCTAATCCACTCTTAACTAGCTCCCTAATCACAGTCCATCATTCAATCATTCCAATCATAGTTAAAACAGCATCCTCAGATAATTCTGATAAACGGTTTGGGTATGGGGATGATTTTCCCCTAATCTTTCCCTGAAAATATTAATCGCTTCTAGATGGAGAGGTTCCGCTTCTGTGTACCTGTCTTGGAAATGGTACAATAGTCCTAAATTATTGAGAGATACCAATTTTCATAACTAAGATTGGGAATATTTTGAAAATGCTTAATGTTAGCTGTAATCAGAGTATAATCGCAATAAATAGCAGTCGCAGCAATAAACAAATCAATCGGGGTAATCAGTTGTCCTTTTATTCTAAGATTAACGTATATTTGAGTAGCTATATCACTAATTTCACGATCATAACCAATTACTTCACTGACTTCTACAAGACGTTCAAATTGTTGTTGTTGATTTCGTGCATCTTTATACAATAAACCACTTTTAATCTCGTAATAGGTAAAGATTGAAAACGATATATAAGTATAGTGTTGTCGATAGATGCGGAATTGTTCAATTACTGCGGGATTGCCTCGTAAAAAATAAGAGAGGATATTGGTATCAAGTAATGCTTGTTTCATAAGTCATTTATCCGTTTTAAATCGAGTTGACGATTAGCTTCTGCTTCTTCGACAATCTCTTGCATAGTATTTTCTATATCTGCTGCCATACCAGCAAATTCCATAAAGTCAACGTCTGGATGTTTTGTTTTTATAGATTGGACAAAATGCAGGATTTCCGGCAGCAGAGAAATGGGAGTTGTTTCAATTTCTTTAATAAGTTGTTCTTTGAGTGTCATAGCTTTATCAGTTATCAGTTATCAGTTATCAGTGATTAATTCAATCATAGTCAATGATAGGTGATGCGTTACGACTAAATCTGGATGTTGTCAAATTTTCTCTTGACAAAGGCGACTTGACAGGATACTATATTCATAATGGAAAATCCGTGCGCCTACGAACCCTCTTTTCCAACGGTCTTAACTATGATTGGTTCATTCAATCCATCTTCATCTCTAATCCACTCTTAACTAGGTTCCTAATCACAGTCCATCATTCAATCATTCCAACCACTGTCGATGGTGGTGCGTTACTGGACTAGGTAATAGGTGTAGGGGTAATTCATGAATTACCCCTACAATAACGTTTGTCTGGATGTTGTTAAATTTTCTCTTGACAAAGGCGACTTGACAGGATACTATATTCATAATGGAAAATCCGTGCGCCTACAGACCCTCTTTTCCAACGCTCTTAACTATGATTGGTTCATTCAATCGCTCTTCATCTCTAATCCACTCTTAACTAGCTCCCTAATCACAGTCCATCAGATGATTACATCAACCACTGTCGATGGTGGTGGTGGGTTACTGGACTAGGTAATAGGTGTAGGGGTAATTCATGAATTACCCCTACAATAACGTTTGTCTGGATGTTGTCAAATTTTCTCTTGACAAAAGCCTCTTGACAGGATACTATATTCATAATGGAAAATCCGTGCGCCTACGAACCCTCTTTTCCAACGGTCTTAACTATGATTGATGTGATTATTTGATTGACTATGATTGGTTTATTCAATCAATCTTCATCTCTAATCCACTCTTAACTAGCTCCCTAGTCATAGTTCATCAGATGATTACATCAACCACTGTCGATGGTGGTGCGTTACTGGACTAGGTAATAGGTGT
>NZ_JAPZSZ010000280.1:0-16559 GCF_027532095.1 Microcystis sp. LE19-195.1E | reverse complement strand
AGTTCAAGTTGACGATTAGCTCTGATTGAGGGAGCTAATTTTCCTGTTCTTCTATTTGAAAATCGTTTTTGTCGATGCGCTCTTAGATTAAAAGGAAGTTGGCGGTTAATCCGTCTTCCTCTACGTCCTCTTCGCATTAAGCAGCGATTGTCCATGCGCTCTTTTACTCGTTTAAAAGGAAGTTCTAAGTGAGCCTTCCAAAGAGTAAAAAGAGAGGATTGAACGCCAATTCCAGAGAATAATTTACCCGGGTCAATACCAATGGCAATTGGTTGGGTTTTACTATCGGAAGGTTCATCGGTTAGCTGGACATAGAAAATATCTAAATCGTTGAATTTACCGATAGCTTTTCCTTCCTTAATCCACCGTCTGGCCCGACTGGGTTTGGTGGGCATTAACGGTTTTCCGTCTTTTGAGATAACAGGAACTCTTGCCATGGAGATAATCCTTAAGAGTAAAGTTAAAGTCCCTTACCGCAACACAATCAAGATGTCTTGTCTAACAACGCTTTACCAATAAAGCTGAGAGGGAATCCGAACTAGGGAAGTATTCGGAGGTCTGTGCCAGATTGTGTCTCGATGCGGTAGTCTCTACTTGCGTCGCCTAAATTGGTCTAGGCAAGCTCCGTCTCTTTTAGGGCGGGGTTAGTGACAACTATTTACTGGGAGGGTTAGAAGCGGAAGGACTGCGATCGATCACCTGATCGATTAAACCATAGTCTAGGGCTTCTTCGGCGGACATAAAGAAATCCCTTTCCGTATCCTCGGCGATGAGGTCGAGAGGTTTACCCGTATGACTAGCTAGGTGTTCATTGAGTAATTGTTTGAGATAGAGAATTTCTTTGGCCTGAATTTCGATATCGGTGGCCTGACCTTGGGCGCCGCCGAGGGGTTGGTGAATCATGATCCGCGAGTTGGGTAGGCTCATTCTTTTGCCCGGTTTGCCGGCACTGAGGAGAAAAGCCCCCATACTGGCAGCTAAACCAATACAAATGGTGCTGACATCGGGACGGATTTGATTCATGGTGTCAAAAATCCCTAATCCGGCCGAAACGGAACCACCGGGGGAGTTGATATACAAGTAAATATCTTTTTCGGGGTCTTCTGCTTCTAGAAAGAGTAATTGGGCGACGATTAGGTTAGCTAGGTCGCTGGTTACTTCTTGTCCCAAAAAGACGATTCTTTCCCGGAGTAGTCGGGAGTAGATATCGAAGGCGCGTTCGCCCCGGCCTGTGGTTTCAATAACGGTAGGAATCATTGCGCTTTCTTGTCTTGCTGCTGCGGTTAGTTTTTTGATTTTGACATACTCCCACCGTCAAGCTACGCTCTGACGGGGGATTCTTGACCTATCACTATCGGAAATTCCTTGTTCAACGAGACAGCTTAGATTCTCAATGTCTCCACTGAAAATCCAGAGGCCGGACTCTCCCAAAGCGTTTGGGTCGGTTTCTGTTTGCCCAACAGTACCGTTGAGATGATTTCCCAAATATTTCAACCCTTTTTTAAGAATATTTATTGCTGCATTATGATCCCTATCTAAGACTGTTTTACAGTTAGGACATTGATGAGTTCTATTGCTTAATGATTTTTGAACTCTCGTCCCACAAACTGAACAATCTTGGCTAGTAAAATGCGGTGGTACAGCAACACAGACAATCCGATAAATCTTGGCAAAATAATTCAACCATTCAGTGAATTGATACCAAGAAGCATCAGAAATCGACTTAGATAGCTTACGGTTTTTTACTAAGTTTCTTACCTTTAAAGCTTCATAGACTACCAGATCATTACACTGGACTAACGCCAAAGCGTCTTTAATTGCTTTGTCTTTACGTTGTCTTGATACTTTCAGGTGAAGCCTAGCTACTTTTATCCGTTGCTTGTGATAGTTTTTAGACTGTTTCTTTCCTTGACGAAATCGTTTTGATAATCTCCTTTGTGCTTTTTTCAGTCGTTTTTCTGACTTTCTTAAATAACGTGGATTCTCTACAGTATTACCTTGAGCGTCAGTATAAAACTCTTTTAACCCTAAGTCAATTCCTGTTATTTGTCCCGTTGGTTTATGGTATTCTTTCCGTTCTATGTCAATCAAAAACTGGCAATAATAACCATCAGCACGTCTAACAACTCTTACCCGTTTAATCTGTTGCTCTGAATAATAAACTAAGGTTTTTTGACTACACCATAAATCAAATTCTCCTGCTTTAAAACCATCAGTAAATCTGATTTTACGTCGATCATCTGATAGTTTGTAGCCCGTTAGTTTGTATTCAACCGAACGACTAGGTTTTTTAAATCGGGGAAACCCCTTTTTCCCTGGTATCTTAGCATGACAATTATGATAAAATCGACTAATTGATTGCCAGGCTCTATCAGCAGCCGATTGACGAGCTTGAGAGTTTAATTTCTTCACCGATGGTGTATCTTTATTGTTAGCTAGTACCGAGCAAAGTTTTTGGAGATCATTGCGGGTTGTCCCCTTATTGTCCATCCAATAACGAACACAAGAGTTACGCACAAACTGAGAAGTTTTGATAGCTTCATCAAGCCGGTGATATTGCTCTGGTGTCCCGTTTTTTAGCTTCGCTTCTACGACTAGCATTGATTAATCTTCGACCCTGAATAAATTAAGTATAACACAGTTTACCTACAAATGGTAGAATTAAAATCGTGCTTCGCAGTCAATATCCTGGTCGGATTTCATCCCCCGCAAAGGTTGATGTCTTGTCGAAAAATTTAGCGGGGGCATTCATCCGACATTTTAGGTAAGAAACTTTGAAAATATAGGATGCGTCTGATGACGCATCCAACCCTAAAAAGTGCTTTCAAAGTTAATCACAAGTTATAGAATCTTTCTGACGGGTAGAAACAAAAACCAAAAAATCAGATAAAGAGATATAGCGTTTCTCATAAAGATGAAGTGTAACCTAATGTAGTCGTGCAGAATAGAATGAGATGACTATTGAGGAGAAGACAGGTCGCGGAAAATCTGGCTGGCAATGGCTGCACTCCGGCGAATTTGTTCAATTTCGGAAAGACTTTGCCAATTTTCGGTTTCTATATTGGTTTCGCTCTGGCCATTACGCATAGTATAGGCGTAGGGACGAGCAAAAACCTGTAAATCTTCTGGAGACCATTGGGGAAAGAGATCGCTAAGACAAACAACAAGGCGATCAAGGTTGTCTAATTGACTATCAACTAGATTTTCAGCGCTTTCTACTAGACGATTTAAATGTTCGGCCGGCAATAAAGAGGCAAATTTATCAAAGATATTAGACCGGGGTGAAACGGAAACTGTCGGGAATTTTTGGTGTAAACTGTTAAAGAATCTATCAGCTTGTGCTTCGATCGCCGTCGCTTCCAGTCCTTCACACAGAGAAAAAGGCGTTTCTGTCAGGTCTAAGGGATCATGACTCTCAACAGCGGTTACATCCCAGGGATAGGTGACTTCTTCTTCGATCAGGATTGCCAGAAGTTCCGCGGTAATCTGTTCGGATAGGGATAAATGGCTCATAAATAACACTCCATATTTTAGCCTTTGTGGTGTTCAATGAGTAACTACATCTCGGTTTTGACAATTTCCGAAGCTATTAACAGACTCCTGGTGCAAGTCAGGCAGGAGGCACTCTTGCCATAGTAGCAATAATTAACCCTTTAAACAGGATTTAGTATTATTAGTGCTTGGTTAGCCAGACAAATGATCTACAGCCAAGAATATGCAGTGCGCTACTATCATGATGGTAAAGGCCTAGTTTTTCCCAATTGCGCTCGACCCAATTGGACGGAATTTCTCTATCAAGGTTTTTGTATGGCGGCTTGTTATCAAACCTCCGATACAAGTATTAATAGTACGGCGATGCGGCGACTGGTAGCAACCCAAGGGATGCTTTCCTATTTTTTATCCGTCTCGATTATTGCTATTATTTTTGGAATGATTGGTAATTGACTCTCAGCAAAAAAGATATTTTATTAAGGAAGTTATGGTTCATCAGAAAATTAATCTCGATCGCCTTAGTCCGGAAGAGGCACTAATTACCCCCACCTATGCTTCCCGGGCCCTGACTTCCGCTGTACCTAAATACGAGATTCCCGAGGGAGAAATGCCGCTGGCGGTGGCCTACAATTTAATCCGCGATGAACTCGCCCTTGATGGTAATTCTCGCCTGAATCTGGCTACTTTTGTCACCACTTGGATGGAACCGGAAGCCAAACAATTAATGGCGGAAACCTTCGATAAAAACATGATCGACAAGGATGAATACCCACAAACTGCCGAAATTGAACTGCGTTGTGTGAATATGATCGCTAGACTCTGGAATGCTCCCGAAAGCGAAGCGGCAACCGGTTGTTCTACCATTGGTTCCAGTGAAGCTGCGATGTTGGAAGGCATGGCTTTAAAATGGCAATGGCGCAAACGCCGACAAAAAGAGGGTAAACCCACCGACAAACCTAATTTAGTCATGGGCATTAATGTGCAGGTTTGTTGGCAAAAATTCTGTCGTTATTGGGAGGTATAACCGCGTTTTGTGCCGATGTAAGGGAATCGTTTTCATCTCAAGGCGACCGAGGCAATTAAACTAATTGATGAGAATACGATCGGGGTAATTGCAATTATGGGTAGTACCTTTGATGGTAGTTATGAACCCGTCCAAGAAATTAATGAGGCCCTAGAAACATTGAACAGAGAAACCGGCTGGCAAGTTCCCCTGCACGTCGATGGTGCTAGTAGTTGCAAGAATGGCTTTCAGATGTGAAAATTTCCCTCCTGTCTCAACCTAGAAGAGCTGCACCTCATCGAGGACAGTAATGCCTAAATATTACCCGAATACACACAAAAAAATCTGACTTAATCCTATGCAATTTGTACCAGTTTTCGATATTAATCAAAGATATTTAATGCTAACTACACCATCTAAAGCTAGAGGATGGATGAAAAAAATTGGGCATACCTTGCTAATATTTTTTGTAGTTTTACTACTGACTCTAACTTCCCCTCTTTTGGGAATAGCTCAAAATCCGACACAACCGGAAAATAAAATTGACGGCTTTCCAGTTATGTTAGATGGAAAAACTCTCTTTTTTATCCGGCGGGGAGTTTCTTCATTTTCGGCGGAGGAGAGAGCTAACGCTATTACCCGGAGAATTGAAAGAATTGCTCAAAATGATTCTATTCCTATTGAGAACCTGACAATTGAGCAGATTCCTGATGATAACTCACTTTATTTAAGTGTAGATCAAGAAGTGATTCTAACGGTGACGGAGCGAGATGCAAAAGCCTATCGTTCAACGCCGAAGGTTTTAGCTCAACAAGCTTTACAAAAAATTCAGGTTGCTATCGCTCAATATCGCCAAGATCGAAAACCCGAACAACTACTTAAGAACATCATTTATACGGTTATAGCCACCTTTGCTTTCTTGATTATTAGCTTTGCAGTTATCAAAATTTCAGGGAAGCTATTTCCCTTTATTAGACGTTTGATTGAATCCTTGACACCGGGCATTCAAATCGGGAATGTTGAGATTGTATCTTCCTCTAAAATCAGCTTTTTTTGGCTGCGAGTTCTTCGGATAATTCGCTTACTTGTTCTCTTTTTATTATTATTTAATTATGCAACATTTGTACTTCGTTTATTTCCCTGGACAAGAGTTTTTGGCGAGAGTATTTTAGGTTATTTTTATCAATCATTAGAATTGGTTTTATCGTCCATTGGCCAATATCTTCCCAATGCCTTTATTATTGCCATAATCATTTTTATAACCTACTACTTAATCCGGCTAATCAAGCCCTTTTTTACAGCAATAGAAAGAGGAAATCTGGTTATTCCTGGTTTTTATACTGATTGGGCTAAACCTACTTACAATCTCCTATTAGTCATAATTATTGCCTTAGCAGCAATAGTTGCTTTTCCCTATTTGCCCGGTTTTGATTCCCCTGCTTTCCGCGGTGTTTCTGTTTTTCTTGGTCTTCTTTTATCCCTTGGTTCTACCTCGGCGATCGCCAATGTTATTGGGGGAATTATTCTTATCTATACCCGTGCCTTTCGCATCGGAGATCACATTCAAGTGGGAGATGTAATTGGCGATCTAATTGAAAAAAACTTCCTAGTCATTCGCATTTGCACTCCCACTAATAAAATCATTACTATTCCTAACTCATCTTTATTAAGTAGTAATGTGATTAACTTTAGTATTTCCTCGCGGGAATTAAACAGAAATCTAATTATTCAGACAACGATTACCCTAGGGTACGATCTGCCTTGGCGAAAAGCCCACAAAACCTTAATTGAAGCTGCTCTAGAAACTGAGCATATTCTCAAAGAACCCGCACCTTTTGTCCTGCAAACTAGCCTAGATAATTTTTACATCAGTTATCAATTAAACGCTTACACTAACCAACCCAATTTGATGGTAATAATTTATTCAGAACTCCATCAAAATATTCAAGACAAGTGTAATGAAGCTGGGATTGAGATTCTCTCTCCCAGTTACACCTCCCTACGAGATGGAAATACAACAACCATTCCCGAAAATTATTTACCTTCCGATTATGTTGCGCCTCCCTTTCGTGTTCAATCTTCAGACAATCAAGAAAACAACACATTTTGACACCAAATCCGTTTTTAAGCGCTTACTGTTGGCGGATTATTAATATAATGTTAATTGGGGCTTGATGGATAATGGTAAAACCCTTTTAAAATAAGGCTTTTGACCTGTTAAAGTCCGATGTTAGTGCAAGAAAATAGGATTGGGACTTTCAAAAACCTTGCATTATCCTTTTTATAGTACATCACTTAGTACAGAAAACAAGGGCAACAAAGCCTGAAACGACCGGCTCCTGACTCCTGACTCCTGACTCCTGCCCCCAGGAAAAACTTTTTCAGCAGACCCTAATTGAGCTTAGAAGGAGATAAATCGATGACGGCATCCTATGAGCAGGACTTTCGACTTTGGGATTTGAGTCTTCACCCCGACATTTGAGATAAAATGCCTCTTAAGCTTAACTACTATAAGAATTCATCTTTCTATCGTATTGAGGACGACAGGGACTGCCCCAAGCGACCTTTTGAGCGGGAATATCAGCAAATACGCTACTTCTTGCCCCAATAACAACATTAGAGCCAATTTTTACCCCCGGAGCCAAAAAACAATCGGCCGCAATCCATGTACCATTACCAATGAGGATGGGAGTGGTTTTTAAGCTGAAAGAGCGATCGCAGGGATCGTGACTGCCAGTGCAAAGATAACATTTTTGAGAAATCACACAATGACTGCCGATGGTAACGTTATCTAAACTATAAATCACCACATCATCGCCGATCCAAGTATAATCGCCGATCGCCACTTTCCAAGGATAAGTAACCCTTGCCGTCGGGCGAATTTTCACCCCAAGGCCGATTTTAGCCCCGAATAGTCGCAAAATAGCGCAGCGAAAGCTGTCCATTTGGTGCAAACTGAGGGGAAAAAGAATTCCCTGTACTAACCACCAAAGTAGGATAATCGGATGAGAACGACCGCGCTCAAACCAAGATTGATCGTAGGTACGCAGATCTAGCCACGCTTCCTCATCGGTGCGGATTTCTGGGGACATAGGACTTATTTAATCATTTCCGCGGGTTGAGGTTCCGAGGGTTTAACCGGGGGATTAGCATGGGCATTAACGTTTAATTTACCGCCAAATTGCCGTAATTCGTACAATTTAACCCCTATTTGGTATTCGTACTGACTCAAAAGACGACCGTAGATATAACCAGCTTTGCCATCCAAGAAACCGAGACGGATAACATAAAAGAGAATAAAGCGCAGCAGCGGTTTAAAGGGCAATTTTACCCAAATTTTCTTTAAAAAACGTTTTCTCTGCACCGCATCACCGAACAGGTTCGCTCCGATCGTGCCGCTTTCGTCATTACCCGTGAGAATATTGTAATAAACTCGCGCCTCCCAGTTGGAATAACGATTATGTCTTTCTAACCAATGATAGATATCGCGGAAATCGATGTGCAGCATATCATTTTTCAGATATCCCACCTTGCCATCGAGGATAACGTGTTCGTGAACCTCGTTATCTCCCGTGTTGGGGATATCTTCCGTGTTTAAATTCTCGTATCTGCCCGACTTATGTTTAAATAAGCGCAGATTCCAGTCGGGATACTTGCCACCATAACGAATCCATTGTCCGAGGAAGAAGACGCGACGATTGAGATAATAACCGTTATAGTTGGGATCTTGGATCACGCTGGCGATTTCGTCCCATAGTTCGGGGGTGATTCTCTCATCACAATCGACGATTAATACCCATTCATTGCGAAAAGGCAGATTATCGAGGGACCAGTTTTTCTTTTTCGGCCAACGACCATTAAAATAAAATTGGACTACATTAGCCCCATAGTTTGTAGATATTTTGATCGAGCGATCGCTACTTTGGGAATCGACGACAAACACTTCATCAGCCCTAGCAACACTCTCTAAACAGGCGGGAAGGTTAGATTCCTCGTTTTTGGCGGGAATCAACACCGAAACGGGAATTTTTTCTGATTGACTAAACATTGGTACACTGTGGCTAGGTAGAGTGTTCGCATCTTTCCTTAAAACCCTTAGTCACTCTGAAAGCGAGAACTAGGACCTAAGATTTTTCTTGATCTTACTATACCTTATTTGGTTTTTTACCTAAAAATGTCGGCTTGAACCCAAGACAGAGACTCCTAGAGACTTGCATATTCTCCCAGAAAATAGTGAAAAATTTGATCGCTAATTTCTAACTGCGAAATAGACGACTATACTGGGTTTCGTGGTTCATACTGGCAAAACTTAGCCCCCAACTCCAACTGCTCAGGTTTTCATCGGCTAAACTGATAATATCTGCTGTTGCTGTTAATAAACTGGGCTGTAAACCGATCAGAAGGGATTGTCCTAGGGTTTGCCCTAGGGGAATTAAACGCAATCCTGCATTGATTAAATTACTTGCCCAACTGTGTAAATAGCCTAAAACCGCTAATTCTTCGCCAATTTGCCAATGACTTGCCCCGATCGCAAAAGCGGTGGCATAATTAGCCTGTTCTGGTAGATTATCTCTGGCCGGCGCTAACTCCCGCAATAAGTTTAACAGCGATCGCCCCATTTGCCAGCTTTGCTGTCTTAATTCGGCTGTTTCTCGCGTTGCCGATAACCAATTGTCCCAATAATTAAGTTTTGTAAAATCCTCTTGACAAAAACAACGATATACCCTTACCAAAACAGCCGTTTCTAAGCGAATCGAGCCTTGACAAAGCGATCGCTCTAACCAATCATTTAAGCTGGCACTATTGGAGATAATCCCCTTTTCGACGAGGGTTTCTAGCCCTTCGGAATAACTATAGGCCCCCACGGGTAAAATGGGACTAGCCAATTGTAATAAACACAAAAGTTCTTTTTGAGCGAGCATAGAAAACCGAGAAAATTGTCCTTAACACAATTAGGGAAATACTTGGCGCTTCGGTATGTAGATCGGTAGAAAGCGGCACTCTGTGAATTATACCGTGATTAATAGCCACAATTATAAACTACTATACTTATGTCCTCACGAGAACAGCATTTTCTGAAAATAAATCTTGTCGTTCTCCTCTTGATTTTAGCTTTGATTGCTGGGGTTGATCGGGCAGAATTACCCTCTAGTCTTTTATTTTATCCCCCCGCTACTCCGCCAAGTCCGATCGCTGGTTTATTAACCCATTCTTTTCAATTGCTTTGTTGTCTGCCCCCGATTGTTTGCCTTTTTAGTTATACTTTGTTGTCCCGCAAGACAAGTTTCAATAATTCTGACAATTTTTTACTTTTTTCTGGCATAATAACGGGACTTTTTGCCATCAATGAAATCTTCAGAATTCATATCATTCTCCTCTATTTTAATATTCCCAAATTCTTGACTATCTCTGTTTATGCCCTCGCAATTCTGATTTATGGTTTAGCATTTTGGCGGCGAATAAGACAAACTTATTACCAAATTTTAATCATCGCTTTAGCACTTTTAACTTTGGCGATCGCTATCGATTTTCTCCAGATTAAAAATCAAGGTTTTGCTAGTCTAAGTGAAGGAATTCCTAAACTGTTAAGTGCTGTGAATCTAGCTGGCTATTTTTGGGATGTATGTTTTCAAGAAATTTCCGCCCAGATCAAATCCCAATAAATTATCCATTCATCTGTTTAACCAGATGTAAAATTTCGGGAAGAATCAGTTTTTCTAGGGCTAATTTAACGGCATTAGTGGAACCGGGGAGAGAAAAGACTAATAAGTTTTGATAAACCCCAGCTATTGCCCTTGATGCCATGGCACGGGAGCCAATTTCCTGATAGCTGAGATAACGAAATAATTCGCCAAAACCGGGCAAAGTAATCCTTAATAAAGGTACTAAAGCATCGTATGTATTGTCTCTGGGAGCAATACCCGTACCCCCATTGAGAATTAAGACTTTTATCTGATTTTGATTACTAATCTCTGGTAAGATTGCTTGAATTTGTAAGGGTTGATCGGGGATAATTAAGTATAGGCCAATATCATGACCCGATCGAGTTAGTAACTCTTGAATTATTTGGCCACTCCTATCCGTCTCTGGGGTACGAGTATCGCTCACCGTGACTACGGCACAGGTAAGGTTAAGGGGGGCGGTGTCGGGATGGGGAATAAAGGTCATAATTAGCGATCAGCTGAGAGTTGGAGAAAAACAAGTATTGAGAACAAATGTATGCACTAAGTAGCCAGTGCAGTCAACCGAGAATAAAAAACTTAACTTTTGCAAGTATTGCCGATTTTTGCCATTTTTTGGAACCTTTTCGCCGGTAATGATGACAAGGTAAAAGGAGCTTCTAGAGAACAGATTATCCCAAAATAACAAAATCGAGATTATCATCTAATTGGTATAGATTATGACTGGAATTATGAGTCAACTCAGTCCCCTACAAGCCGAACAAATCAAGGAAATCGGGACTTATTTACGTCAAAAACGAGAAGAAAGCGGCCTGAGCATAGACGATATCGCCGCCCTGACGATGATTAGAGTACCAATGCTAGAAGCGTTGGAAACGGGGAATTGGCAGAAATTACCAGAATTAATTTATGTCAAGGGATTTATCAAACGCTACGGTGATGCTCTAAAAATTGATGGTAAAGCTTTAGCCGATCGCTTGTCTCCTAGTGCGGAACAATTAGCTCAAGAGGTAACTATCCCGAAAACACTGCCCACAAAAGTTACCCCTCTCCCCAAGGCTGAACCCGCTGCCCCAAAAGTGGAACCGGTGAAACCAGAAAAACCAGCCCCGGAAACTGGCCCCCAACCGGCTAAATCAACCTTTTTCGGGATGTATCTCTGGCTAGGCTTGCTGGCGGGTATATTTTGCGGTATTGGCTATCTTTTCCTCCGTCCCCCTCTCTCTAACCCCCCTGCCGTTACTCCCTCTCCTTCCCCCGTGGTTTCCCCCGCGCCGGTAGTCCCTCCCGCACCGATAGCCTCTCCTTCCCCTTCTCCTCAGTCAAAAGTTCCCCTCTCAGCCCAGGTAACTATTGAACAGGCCGCTTGGGTAAGGGTAATTGCCGATGGCAAAAAAGTCCATGAAGGCAATCTCCAACCCGGGACTAAACAAACTTGGACAGCCCAAAAGAGTTTAAATATTCGATCGGGCAATGCTGGCGGTGTTAAAATCTCTCTTAACCAAAAACCTGCCCAATTAATGGGTAAAGCTGGTCAAATTGGCGAAATCACCCTAACTGCACCCCCTCAGTAGGATTGGGTGTGGGGTGTGGGAAGATGGGGTGATGGGGTGATGGGGTGTTGGGAAGAATAAAAAAAATAATCTCCTGACTCCCGACTCCTGATAACTGATCACTGATAACTGATTAGGCTGCATCATCCCAGATGGGGGTAAGGGTTTGATAATCGTAGCGGGAAGCGTTAGGATGACAGCTGACACAGGTGGTATGACCGAGAGGAGTGGGTAAATTGACCCTAGGATGCAAAACCTTTACATAGGTGGACTGTTCAATTAGGAGGGGAACAAAAGTAGTCTGGGTAAGAGGGCGGGAAGAATAACTGAGATAATCCCAGATAAGACGCTGAGTAATGCCAACAATTGGTTTTAAACGGATACCATAGTGAGAATCCGGATTTTCTAGGATTTTTTTCCAAGTTTGACTGGGTAGGATGCTCGGAGGAATGGCAATATGGCAAGTGGCACAATTTTCTAGATAGGTTTGCTGTCCAATTTGATAACGATTCAGCACTGTATCCGAGGAAGGGGATTGGGCGATCGCTGGTTGTTTAAGTAGCGAAGCCAGTAGAATACCCCCTAGAATACTGAGGAGAAAGAGGATCAGAAAAAAAATCGATTTCACTTGACCGCTGGAAGGCATGACTGGGATGACGAGTAATTGAACACAATTGTGACACTCTCGCCATCACAATGCCAAGCTGTGTGATGGGAGATTCTTGCTTCACAGAAACCTGCTTTTTGAGACGAATCCCAACGAGTCTTACAGTCTCTCCACAAGCTTAAACTCCTGACTGCCCATCAGTATTTGGGAGCTTCTGGTTTATGTGTGGAAACGAGGTCTATACTGATATTTTCTAGTTTCTTCCGCGGCCCGACTGAGCATCGCCGAACGTTAAAATAGCCCTAAAAGTCTTGCTTGATAGGTATTTCACGGTTTCATAAGCAAAAATTATAACACAAAGTCGAGAAGAGCCTCTTAACTTTTTTTGTATCAAAATTACTTGAACGGGAGCATTAAAAGGGGAGAATTAATCCCCCCCCATCAATTTAGACAAAGAAACTATTGACTGGAATAGGGCCGAGCGCCGGTAAACTACCCGTTAACCCGGTGAGATTAATCACCAAATCATTAGCACTTTGGAAACCCCCCGTACCGTCGTTGATAATTAGGTAAGTGGTAGTAGTATTAGCAACCCGCACTAAAGCAGCACTGTTCATCCCGATAGCTTGATTTCCGGCTGTTGCGCCATTAGCATCGGTAAAGACGTTAGTAACAATGGTGTTAATATTGGTCGTGGTGCTATCTGTTGCCCGGGTAAAAGCGACCGGGGCATTAATGGCCCCACCAAATTGACAAGGCATTACCCGTGCCATTAACATTACCAGTACCAGTGAGGACGAGATTTTCCACGTTGTCAGAAAGGGTATAGGAAATGGAAACTCGCAGTGAAACACCTCGTGAAACTTGGCTGCAACCGATTGTCGCTCTTCTGGGAGAAGGGGAATTCGCCGAGGCTTATGCTTTGGCTGCATACTTTCCTAACACTCGCAATAGGCAACTCGTACAACTTGCTGCATTGTTGGGACAAAATAAGTTTAGTGAAGCTGATACTCTCTTAAAGAAATTTGCTGCTGAAACTCAAAGCCTTGTAGCTGATTTTGCAACTATTCTGAGCCAAGTCGATTTGGACCTCCTTGAGACAGCTTATAAAGCTATTGAGGCTCGATATTTCCAGTTGGCTGATTTCTGTATTCAATTTCAACTGCTGACTCATCCAGAAACAAGCTTATCAGTAATCGGTGAGGGACTAAGGCTAAGAAAAACTGAATTTGTTCAAGACATAAACTCATATGTAAAGGTGGAACCGACGGTTAAGGTTCCACCCGACAAATTGGCAGGTGGAGAAGCGGATTTAAACAGAAAATATATCGGCAACCCGGGTTATTTTAACTCGAATAACGGGAGTATTAACGAGCGTGGGGAGTTTATTCGGCCGCCTTGCTCTGAGCAGCCTAAACCCCTTCCGTCGTCTAATAGCGTAACAATTCAACGCCACACTCGAATCGAATTCCCATCAGGATGTGTTCTTGAACAAAAAGTTGATTTAAAGATTCAGCTAACTCAAGAGATTCCAAAATTTACTCGTGTTCCAGAAAAAATTTGGCTTACAGTAGGACTTAATACTAAGCAAGTTAAACTAAATGTCAAGGTTACTGCTCCAGCATTTGCCATAAGACCTTATCAGCAGCAGTTGACTGTTCCAGTTAAAGGCGATTCCAACGAAGTGATTTTTACCCTTGTTCCTCTTGAAAGAGGTGAGCAAGTTATTGAGATTGAGTTTTTCAGAGGAGCAACAAGAGTTGGGTATGTAATCGTTCAAACTAACGTAACTTTCTCATCATATCATGAAATATCGCCAAAAGTTTTATCAATGGAAGACCCAATTGATGGTCTCAAAAACTTAGAAAGTATGACGGTTAATCCCGATAAACATACACTTAATGTTACTTGGATTGAGAGAGAAAGTAAATTACTCTATACTATCTTCCCTGCCAATCGCTTAGGCGAGTGGGAGAAAACAATTCCTAATATTCAGCAACAAATTGAAGATGATTTGCGAAGTTTGAATGCTTTCCTGACAGAAGTAGTGCAACAAGGAAACCCCTCTGATGAGCGTTGGGAGAGTATCTGTTTCAATCTTCAGAGTGTTGGCGCTAACTTGTTCGAGATGTTAATTCCCTCTGAAGTGGCCAAACAAATGGGAACTTGGAAGATTGGTTCTCCTGTCATTATCTCCACTAATGAACAGTGGATTCCTTGGGAATTAATGTACGACGGCGAAGATTTTTGGGGAAAGAAGTTTATTATTGCTCGCTCTCCTCGCCTCAGCGATAGTCAAGATTTACCAAAAAGAAATAGACCTGAAAGTAAGGGAAAAAGACAAATCAAGCGGATTGTCAATATTGTCGGTGGAGATGTACCTTCCTCGGAAGCAGAGCGAGCTACCCATCTATTCTCTAATCTTCTCCCCCCGGAAGCGGTACAATTGTTAGCTAAACAGCCAATTTCGTCCCTTGTAAAAGCTATTCCAGGCACAGATGCGCTTCATTTTACCTGTCACGGACATTTAGAACCGCACCTACTCCAAATTGCTGGCGATAAGAACAAAACTCGGATTGAAAACTTGCTCCCTGAAACCATCCAAAGGCTACCCCTTGAGCCGGGTAGTCTTGTGTTTGCTAACGCCTGTGCTTCAACCGTTCCCGTGTTAACCTTTGGAAAATTTAGCAGTTTTGGCTGGAAATTTTATCAGCGTGGTGCAGATGCTTTCATTGGAACTTTAGGAGCCGTACCAGTGAAATATGCCGTCAACTTTGCCGAAATTGTTTACCGTGAATTATTCAACCCAGATGAGAAAATTACTATCGGACAGGCTGTAGCCAAAGCCAAAGAAGTTGCAGCCAACGAAAGAAACTTATTCTGGCTACTGTATTGTATTTATGGCGATCCAGATTTCTCGATTGTACAGCAAAAAAATTCCAAGGAGGAAGACCATGCCAATTAAAGTATATGCCACAGCCGTCGATCCAGCTTCAGTTAGTAGCTTACAAACTGAGGATGAGGAAATCCTGACTACTTTGGGACCACAAGAGGAAACCGTCGCAGTTCAGTTGCAAGAACTCTTTGAATCTGTGATGGAAGCTCTTTCAAGCAAGGTAGATGTAGAAAGTCAGTTGACTGTTGAAATTAATGGTTCAGTCAGCCTAAAGGCGCAGGGAGGACTCAAATATCTGTTTTTCAACATTGGAGCAGAAACAGCCAATACAAACACGATGAAAGTTACCCTATCTACAACTTTGCAGCCAAAAATACAGAAAACGAAGTAAATGTCCACCATTAAAACAAAAAGCCAGAGGTCGGTATCCGGTCTCTCAAAGAAAACGGGTTTCTCAAAGAGTTTCTCAAAGAAAACCGTTTTCTAGATATTGATTTTTGCCAAAGACTGCTTAAATTCTGCGAGAGAATTAGCAGTAGCTGCTAATTTAACAATCTCTTGTAATGTAGATAGTACCGAAACTTTATTCAGGTATTGTTCCACATCTAAAGGAACTTCACCTAAGCGAGCTTGCAAAACTGTTTTGACAAAATCACGAGCATTTTCTAACGCTCCAATTTCCTTACCGATTTCCTTACCGCGTTCTATCCCTCGTAACTCCCCAATTTCCTTACCGATTTCCTTACCGCGTTCGATTCCTCGTAACTCCATATTACTCATTAAAGGCATGGTTCTTTCCTCCTCAAATTGTTTGATTTTACTTTCTAAACTTGACTGTAATTCAGCGGATAAAGTCATCATATTGTCGATGATTTCAAACAGTTTACTAAGTAAGGTAGGTATTACCCACACTACTTATTTATGATGATACTAAAAGACTTCCTACACTCCTCAAAAGAATTTACTATAAGTGCGGCTTTTAACATCTCTTCTAAAACCGAAATAACTGAAGCATCATTGAGACATTGTCCAATATCTACAGGGATATCGCCTAGTCGGTTTTCCAAAACTTTTTTCACAAAATCACGAGCATTTTCTAACGCTCCAATTTCCTTACCGCGTTCTATTCCTCGTAACTCCCCAATTTCCTCACCAATTTTCCTTCCTCGTAACTCCATATTACTTATTAAAGGCATGGTTCTTTCCTCCTCAAATTGTTTAATTTTACTTTCTAAACTTGACTGTAATTCAGGGGATAAAGTCATCATATTGTCGATGATTTCAAACAGTTTAATTATCTGTTCTCTCTCGAATTCCTTTTCATATA
>NZ_JAPZSZ010000033.1:0-1256 GCF_027532095.1 Microcystis sp. LE19-195.1E | reverse complement strand
TTTTTATCTTCGTTTCAATCCCAAAACACTTAAAAAGAAACTGGAAAAAACCACCTGTACTCCCAACGCTAGAGCGGTTACGGAAGGAATGACAATCCGCATGGTCACGGCTGGATCTAAGGCTCCATAAAGTCGAGCATTCCAAATGTATAAAGCATACAGTGAACCGCCCATACCTAGTACCAATAAAATTACGCCAATGCTCAATCCCACCTCCAGATTAATATAACGCAAAAATCGTCTTAATTTTCGGTCTTCCGGTAATAAACCCTCGCTGATAGCAAAAGCTTTTGTGAAGATGGCAAAACTGACAATTTGAAAGCCAATAATCAAAGCTGTGGCTGAATAGAGAAGGGTGTGAACTCTGGGTTGAGGAATAAACCAAATCGTCGCCACAAACCCCAGAAACATTAAAGCCAGTCCGGGGTAGAGAAACAACCAGCGAGGACTATACATTAACAGAAATCGGAGATGTCGCCAGCCATCGCGCCAAGTTTTTAGGTGGGGGGGACGACTGCGACCGTCAGGGGATAAAGTGGTTGGTACTTCGGTAATTTTCAGGCCGTAGAGGGATGCTTTCACCACCATCTCGCTGGCGAATTCCATGCCAGTGGTGCGTAGGTTCAATTGTTCGATCGCCTGTTTACTAAACCCGCGCAATCCACAGTGAAAATCACCACAGGGACTACCAAAAAATAACCGTCCTAACCAAGTCAAGACAGGATTGCCCAGATACTTATGCAATACTGGCATCGCCCCAGGTTTAATTCCCCCCTGAAAACGATTGCCCATCACCAAATCATAACCCTGTCGCAATTTTTCTAGGAAAGGCGAGAGATTGGTAAAGTCATAGCTATCATCGGCATCCCCCATAATAATGTACTGACCTTTGGCGGCGGCGATACCTCCCCGCAGGGCGCTACCATAACCCCTTTCCGGGATGGGAACCACCCGCGCCCCTGAATTAGTGGCAATTTCTTGGGAACCATCGCTACTGCCATTATCGGCGATTAGCACCTCTCCCGCAATTTTGTGTTGTTCCAGATAATCTCGCGCTTTGCCGATACAGGTGGCCAGGGTTTCCGCCTCGTTGAGACAGGGCATGACGATCGATAATTCTAAAGTAGGTATCTGCTCATTAGAGGCGGCATCTGCCATGACCTGATTTTCCAGCATAACAATCGCGGTGGAGTCGTTTTGCTCAAGAGTATAACAGGATTATTGACATTTGTGACAACAAATTTTTGATTGCTCAA
>NZ_JAPZSZ010000345.1:0-2063 GCF_027532095.1 Microcystis sp. LE19-195.1E | reverse complement strand
TGTAATCTAAATGAGTGGCATCTTCATCGGTCAGAAAATTCCAAGAAAAGCTTACAACATCGCCAGTATTAGCAGTAATAGTCTGTTTGATAGCCGAGCCTTCAGTAACAAATAGATTGCTTAACTGATTACCCGATAAGCTGAGAAATGATTGTAAATTACTAGCATTAGTCAAGGATTGATTGTCGTCACAAGCACCGACAAAAACACAAGTTTGTAACACTGCTTGATAACTTCCGTTAACCGGTGTAACGCCAAAACTTGAAGTTTCAACGCTCGTTTGTCCACTGGTATTCCAGTCAGAAAAATTACCAGTTTCAAAACTTCCATTGACAACAGCGGCGTGGGAGGCTTCAAGATTAGAAGCCACCAAACTAGCAACAGTAATTAAGGTTAAAGTTGGGAGTTTAAACATGAGTAATTTTCCTGATATATGGTTAATTGCGAGATGGAATATTTCGCTGGCTGTTTACTTAAGCTTGAATTAAAATGTCATTCTCACTTAACTGTGGGATGCCGTTGAAGGTGGCAAAAAGTGCGCCATTGCCTAAGCCATTGCTGGCACCATTTTGATTGTAGAACAGATTACCTGTTGCTAAATTGTAAACGATTTTAGCACTACTGGAACCAACTAGATTTAGTTCGTTAGCAGCATCATTGATGCTGGCAAATTCGGCGGTTTGTAAGCTATTGCCGACGGTACTGACAAGAGCATTGAAGGAGGTTTTACTCAGGATAATTTTGTCACTTCCTTTGATAAAGTCATTGATACTATCAACTCCAAAATCACTGGTATTAAAGATAGCACCACTGCCAAAGAGGAATGAGTCGCTGCCATCGCCGCCGGTGAGAATGTCATTTCCTTTTCCACCAATCAGGGTGTCGTTACCGGCACTACCGATAAGGGTGTCGTTGCCATCTAATCCCTTGAGTAGGTTATTGCCACTGTTACCGGTGATGACATTATCTAGATTGTTACCTGTGCCGTCGATGTTGGCGTTACCTGTTAGGGTGATATTTTCGATGTTGACGGTGAGAGTGTAATTTACAGAAGATTTGACGGTATCTTTGCCTTCTCCAGCATTTTCAATGGCTACGTCGCGGCTGCTATCGACAATGTAGGTGTCGTCACCGGGACCGCCTGCGAGTCGGTCATTTCCTGTGCCGCCATCGAGAATATCGTTGCCTTCACCGCCGTTGACGGTATCGTTACCGGCCCCGGCGTTGATGTAGTCGTCGCCGCTAGTACCGTTGACGGTTTGATTACTGCTGTCGCCGTTGACGGCGTTGAGGACGTTGAGGCTAAAGCTATCGTTGGCTTTTTCTCCGGCTGAATCGCTGGCGATTACTGTCAGGTTATAGGTGCCGGAGGCAGTATCGGAGGGAGTGCCACTGAAGGTTCCCGTGGCGGCATCGAAGGTGATGCCACTGGGGAGGACTGTTTCTGTTGCTAGGGTGTAGGTGAGATTATCGTCGTCAATATCTGTGAAGGTATTAGCGGGAATGGTGAAGCTGAAGGGTTGATTTTCGGTGGCGGTTTGATTGGCTATTTTCTGTTGTAATGTGGGTGCATCATTGACGGGGTTAACTGTTATTAGAAAAGTATCATCAACTGTTTTACCGTTGGATGTTCCCCGAATTGTCAGATTAGCTATCCCAGATTGATTGTCTTGGTAGTCAAGGGTTAACTGATTGTCAACGATGGTAGCGGTGACTAATCCCGGATTACTATTGACGAATACTGATTTAACAATTAAAGCGATGTCATTGTCGATGTCAGTGAAAACGTTAGTTAAATCAATGACGGTATTGGCTGCATCTTCGTCAACATTGACATCTGTAATGGGATTGAGGACAGTTGGTGGATTATCGACTGCACCGACAGTTACCGCAAAGGTATCATCAACAGTTTTACCGTTGGATGTTCCCCGAATTGTCAGATTAGCTATCCCAGATTGATTGTCTTGGTAGTCAAGGGTTAACTGATTGTCAACGATGGTAGCGGTGACTAATCCCGGATTGTTATTGACGAATACTGATTTAACAATTAAAGCGATGTCATT
>NZ_JAPZSZ010000282.1:0-4040 GCF_027532095.1 Microcystis sp. LE19-195.1E | reverse complement strand
CTTCTGTAAGGTCGCGAAAGTCTGAGGAGAGAACCACCTCTGGGTTGGATTTCGCCAGGAATCTAATTCAAGTGGACTCGTTGAGCCAGAAATTCACAGCAGTGATGCTAGAAGAATCCACGTCCGTTTACGGCGTGGGGTATGTCAACCAATCGACTCTCCTTGATATAAACCTCATCGCTATCGTCCCCCATGTCGGGTTTTTTTCTGGACCCTCGCCGGTTATTGTCCTGGATTCTCAGCCATGGTCTGTCAGTCCTAGACTTTGGGTTAGTTCTCCTCCTTACCTATATGCTGCTGCTAATTATCGGCGAGCGGCGTACCTTTTGGATGGTGCGAGGACTAATCTACTTAATGCTGGCCTCGGTGATTAGCGATGCCCTAGGATTGCGCTTGCTGGGGTTAGTCCTAGAAAAATTGATTTTGGGGGCAGCAGTGGCGATTGCTGTGATTTTTCAGTCGGAATTCCGCCGTTTTTTAGAATTATTGGGCAAAGGTCAAGTGTGGGAATTATTTAAAAAAAGTTCCCCCACTCCCAAGACCGATAATGTCATTGATGAGTTAGTGGACGCGGTGAAGGATCTATCTCAAAATCGCACCGGTGCGCTGATGGTATTAGAAACCAGTGGCAATCTCGACACCAGGGTGTTTGTCAATCCGGGGGTGATGCTCAATGGCCAAGTATCTAAGGAATTAATTCAAACTATTTTTCAAACTAAAACTTTACTGCACGATGGGGCCGTATTTATTCGGGGCGATCGAGTGGTGGCCGCTGGTGTTATTCTACCCTTATCGGAGCGCAGTACCTCTAGGCAATTAGGCACCCGTCATCGGGCGGCCATGGGCATTACCGAAAGGCTAGATAATTGTATCTGTATTGTGGTTTCTGAGGAAACTGGCTCGATTTCCCTCGCGTCGGGGGGTAATTTGGATCGGCCCTTAACCAGTAGTAAACTAAAAGAGCTTCTCGAAGCGAAGTTTTCTCCGTCGGGAGAGGGGGAAGTGGTCGCACCGAGTTGGGGACGTTTAGGGCGTACAATTGGCTTAAAAGGTCGTCTAATCTTAGAAAAATTCTCCCGTTCGCCCAGAGCAACCCCCAAAGATAGAAAATGACTCTTAAACCGAGCTTGTCACCAGAATTACCTACGGATTTAGATAAAAACCGTTTGCCTCAGCACGTCGCAGTGATTATGGATGGGAACGGTCGTTGGGCGAAAAGTCGTGGTTTACCGCGGATTATGGGCCATCAACGGGGAGTAGATGCACTAAAAGACTTGCTGCGCTGTTGTCGTGACTGGGGGATTCCCGCTTTAACCGCTTATGCTTTTTCTACAGAAAATTGGGGTCGTCCCCTGGAAGAAGTCGAGTTTTTAATGACTCTATTCGAGCGGGTTTTGCGGCGGGAATTAGAAGAAATGATGCAGCAAAATGTCAAAATTCGCTTTATTGGTAATTTATCAGCCTTGCCAGAGTCTTTAAGACGGGAAATTGCTAAATCTCAAGCAGAGACTAGCAAAAATTCCGGTATTCAATTTACGGTAGCTACTAATTATGGTGGCCGAGAGGAAATCGTACAAGCTTGTCAGGCGATCGCTCGTCAGGTGCAACAGGGTTTAGTCTCCCCGGAAGCGATCGATGAATCTCTCTTTGAACAGTATCTTTATACTGCCGGGATTCCTAACCCAGACCTGTTAATTCGCAGTAGTGGGGAAATGCGAATTAGTAATTTTTTACTCTGGCAAATGGCCTACGCGGAAATCTACGTTACTGACACCCTCTGGCCCGATTTCGATCGAGTGCAATTTCACCGCGCTTTAAAAGATTATCAGGGTCGTCATCGTCGTTTTGGCAAATTATAAGGGCTGCAGCCCAAATTGCTCAAAATAGCCACTGTGGAGCAGTTAAAGGACAATTTTTGATTTTTACAAGAGGTCTGATCACTTTTAATTTTAACTTGCTCCCTGGGGCAACGGTTAAACTGGGACGAGAGGTCGTTTGTGATCTTCTCGATTTCCCCAATACGGTAATCCGTAAATCGGCTGGAGCTAGACTTTTTCCCAGGCTAAAATAAAATAGGGGAGAGAATAACTATCGACGATAAGCAGTTTTAAGATTATGGGATTCTTTGACTCAGAAGTGGTTCAACAGGAAGCTAGACAGCTATTTGAAGATTACCAGTCTCTCACACAACTAGGCAGCGAGTACGGTAAATTCGATCGAGAGGGTAAAATAATCTTTATCGATAGGATGGAGGAGTTAATGGAACGCTACAAGATATTTATGAAGCGTTTTGAGTTATCTGAGGATTTTTCCGCCCAAATGACCGTAGAACAGCTAAAAACCCAATTAGGTCAATTTGGCATGACTCCCCAAATGATGTTCGACCAAATGCAGCAAACCCTTGAACGGATGAAGGCAGAGATTCGCTAAAATTGCCGATATTTATCGGGTATTGGCTGCCTTTTACCCGATAATGTCCTCTCCAGATTACTGCTCGGAAAATTGGGGTTTCTGCGGTTTTTTGAGAACAATGATCTAATAATTTTAAGTAGGTTAGCTGATGAACTCCAGGCCAGATTCACAAGAGAATATTGAGCCACCTCAGTATAGTGAAAAAACTAACCGCATTCAGGCAATCAGTCAACTGATTAAGGCGATAACCCCGTTAATTTGGGCTATAGTTGTTCTAGTGGTTATTTTGCCTCTTTTAGGGAAAATTTGGCTAGGAACTGCCGGCAATGAACCGTTAAAAACTAAGGTTGCTACCGAAACTAACCTAGAGATTCCCATCACTATACCCGAAAAATCTAACAGTCAAATCGATCGGGAGATTAGCCAAGCTTTACAGACAGCGAGAGCAAATTCTCAAAGCTTCGCCCTAGGAGAAATTCAGGGATGGGTGGAGGAGTTGATGACACGAGTAGATCAGGGTTTTCTGCCTTGGTATTTTAACTATTTCAATCAAAAACAATTTGAGGGCAAGGCCTTTTTAAGCGGATTATACTCCTCGATCGCTCACTGGGTCAATACAGATAATCCACCCCCGGAACAGGTGGTGGCAGAAAATTTGACCAAAACTATTCAAACCGAGTTTACTAAACGGGTAATTCGTCCCCAAGAGGCTCAATTGCGTCTAGAGAGAATTACTAGGGATGCCGTTAATTTATATGTCAATAATTTAAGCAATGAATTGGCAAATATACAGGCTAGTTATCAAATTCCCCAAGGCAAATGGGACCGTTATCTTAGTGATATAGCCGTAACAATTAAAGATACCGAGGGCAATATTTCTAACACATCAATTAAACTTTTAGTCGGTGGCACCACTGCTTTAGGAGTTAAATCTCTGATCCCAGTGATGAAAGTGGGCAGTACAGTTTATTTGTCCCTAGCGGGAAAAACGGGGGCGAAAATTGCCACTAAAACCGGTGGGGCAGTAGCGAGTAGTTTTGGGGCAGAATTAATCGATCCAATCGTGGGAATTGGTTTGATAGTTTGGGATTTATGGGACTATCAGCACCGGGTAAACATTGAAAAACCGATTCTGCGGGATGCCATTTTTAATTATTTACAAGAAGTCAAATACGATCTGGTCAATAATCATCAAGGTAGCGTCCTTTCATCTATTTATCAAATTGAAGCCACTGTCAATAAATCCTTAGTGAGAACCTAAGTAGGGTTGGCTGAAAAAGTTTGTTGGTTGGGTTAGGAGTCAGGAGTACAATTGCATGAATGGGGCTATTATGAGGAATAAAAATATATTTATGAATCTATTCTTTCTATTAAGAGTAAATTAGATACTGGAGTAAAGTTTCAAAAAAACTGAGAAAATACACAAAATCCAGATACGCTAAAAAAGTATCTCTTCACTTTCAAAGGGTTATGAACACAAGTTTAGATAGGGCTTGCTGAAAAAGTCATTGAAAAGTACAGGTCTCTTAATCAATGATTTCACTTAGCTACAAGCATAAGCTTTAGTTGTTGATTAATTTTTAAGTTATAACTTATCCTAATCATTGACCGAGAAAAAGTGCTGTTTT
>NZ_JAPZSZ010000361.1:0-5067 GCF_027532095.1 Microcystis sp. LE19-195.1E | reverse complement strand
GGTGGTCGAGGGAATCAACAATAAACTTAAACTAATAAAACGGAGAGGCTATGGCTTTAGAAACTTTCGGAATTTTTGGGTTAGAAGTATGTTATCTTGGCATCTTGTCTGTTGATTTAGCATAAAGGGTAACGAAGAGCCTTGTTTTCCCTCTCTAACGAACTAATCAATTAAGTCTCTTGCCAGATAAGGATTTAGTCGATTTATGCCCCCCGATCGAACTATACCAAGTAACGAAGAATCCTGAAAACTCGCATCTGATAACTGATAACTGATAACTGGTAACTGATAACTGAAAACCCCACTTAGGAAGCTTTGGCTAAAACGGTGTTCTGGTTTAAAAACTGAATTGCCGTTTGGTATTGACTATCTTTTTCGGTGCCGATTTCCTGATATGTGATCGGTTCCTGTGCCACCACTTGATCCGGCATAATTCCTAACTTATGAATATCATGGTGGGCGGGAGTTTCATATTTCGCCACGGTAATCGCTAATCCTGCCCCATCGGGTAACTCGAATAGGGACTGAATTAATCCCTTACCGAAAGTCTTTTCTCCCACTAAAACCCCTCGCTGATTGTCCTGTAATGCTCCGGCTAAAATCTCGCTGGCGCTGGCGGTTCCCTGATTGACTAAAACCACTAGAGGCGCATCGGTTAAAGCATTGCCAGCAGCGGCAAAACTATCGGCAATTCCCTCACGATTAACCGTATAAACGATCGTTCCCTGATTAATCCACATCCGAGCGATTTCTATGCCCGCTTGCAGTAAACCACCGGGGTTATTTCTTAAATCTAAAATATAACCCTTGGCTCCTTGTTTTTGTAAGTTCGTCACCGCTTCCGAGACTTCTTTGGCAGCGTTAGCACTAAATTGATTTAAGCGCACATAACCGATCGGCAAGGAACTAGAATTTTTATCTAAAACCGCTACCACTGGACTTAAAGAAATGCGTTGACGGGTTAAAGATAGGGTTTTTGGTTGACTTTTTTGATCGGGAAGAATGACTAAGGAAACTTCTGTTCCGGGGGTGCCGCGCATTTTGGCCGCCGCCGCGTCGAGGGTTAAAGTAGTGGTATCGATGCCATCAATAAACAAAATGCGATCGTGGCTAGTCAAACCAGCGGCCTCAGCAGGAGAACCGGCAAGGGGGGCAACTACTTCTAAGTAACCATTGTCAGGATTGATATTAATTTGCAGTCCTACCCCCGATAATTCCCCCGTGGTGCTAATTTGTAGGTTATGGTATTGATCCGGTCGCAGGAGACGGGTAAAGGGTTCATCGAGGGTGGCTAACATCTGTTCGATCGCATTGTAGGCCGCCGTCCGATCGTTGAGGGGTTTTTTGATGAATTGTTCCCGCACCTGCCACCAGTTTTGATGATTAAAGGTGTCATCATAATAGGATTGGTTGACTAATCGCCAAGATTGCAGTAGTAATTTTTGTTCTTCGCTAAAGGCGGCTGCTGTGGGTGTCCATGCCATCCAAGTCAGACAAAACCAAAATCCCACCAATAATCCCACCCACAACGATTTTTTTCTCATCTTGCTTCTCTTATAAATCAAGTGCTGATCTGCTGATTATTTTCAGTATAGTCTTTTCTCTGAAATCGATTCTTATCTGGTAACTCTTTCCCTTCAAGGGATTCCCATAAAAAAGAGGGTAGTTATGGTTAACTACCCCAAAAAATTCTACTAGATCGGTGCCATTAAGCGATCGCTTAATTGTTCAGCTACTAGACAGCCACAACTTTTTTGCTGACTTGGGTTAATTGCCCTTTAGCATATTTGGCTGCGTAATCATCGAGGGACATTTGTTTGATTTTGCTGGCGTTACCGGCGGTACCAAATTGTTGATAGCGATCGGCACAAACTTTCTGCATATAGGTGATCGAGGGTTTCAGGAAGAAACGGGGATCAAACTCTTTCGGGTTGCTGAATAGTGCTTCACGAACTGCGGCGGTAATTGCTAAACGGCAGTCGGTGTCGATATTGATTTTACGCACACCACTCTTGATGCCTTTTTGGATTTCTTCCACGGGAACACCGTAGGTTTCGGGGATAGCGCCACCGAATTGGTTGATTAATTCGAGGAGATCTTCGGGGACCGAGGAAGAACCGTGCATGACCAAGTGGGTATTGGGTAAACGGCTGTGAATTTCTTCAATACGGCTAATAGCGAGAATTTCGCCGGTGGGTTTGCGGGTAAATTTGTAAGCGCCGTGGCTAGTACCAATCGCTACTGCTAAAGCATCTACTTGGGTTCTTTCGACGAAATCCACCGCTTCATCGGGATCGGTTAACAGCATCGAGTGATCTAATTCCCCTTCAAAACCGTGGCCATCTTCCGCTTCTCCTTTACCGGTTTCTAAGGAACCTAAACAACCGAGTTCCCCTTCCACACTAGCACCGATCGAGTGAGCAACTTTTACTACTTCAGCAGTAACGTTAACGTTGTACTCGTAGGTGGCGGGAGTTTTAGCATCCGCTTCTAAGGAACCATCCATCATGACACTGGTGAAACCGTTACGGATCGCCGAGTAGCAGGTGGCGGGTTCATTACCGTGATCTTGGTGCATCACGATGGGGATATGAGGATAGGTTTCCACCGCGGCGGTGATCAGGTGACGCAGGAAGTTTTCCCCTGCATATTTGCGCGCACCGCGAGAAGCTTGCAGGATAACGGGGCTGTCGGTGGCTGCCGCCGCTTGCATGATCGCTTGGATCTGCTCCATATTATTTACGTTAAAAGCGGGGATGCCATATCCGTTCTCAGCCGCGTGATCCAACAATAACCGCATGGGGACGAGTGCCATATCCTTTACTCCTTAATCTATTTCTTGTTTTTTGTCTCTTTAAATTCAAGAAAGTTAATTCTCTTACCTGTTAATCTTAAGATAGTTTTTACACTTTGACGATCCCCAAAAAAAATTTTTCCCAGTTTCGTCCTAAGATGACCACAATCTCCGTTGCGGCGGGCCGTTAAGTAGTTCGTGTGTATCAAATAACAGCCGGGGAATCGGCAATTTTTCCGGGCAGCGAGGTAAACAATCACCGCATTCAGTACAATTATTCGCTTTGCGTCCGGGGAACCAATGACCGGCATTTTCCAGCATTCGATAGCGATACTGGCCAAAATCGGTCATTTCGTAAGCTACTGCCAGATTCCGCAGTCTCAACACTTCAGGGATATTAATATTTTCGGGACAGGGTAAACATTGATAACATTGGCTACATAAATCTGTAGCCAATTTATCGGTTAAATGTGTCTCTAAACGCTTAAAAACGGCAATTTCTGCCGCATCTAGGGGCTGATCTCCTTCGCATACGTTAATAATTGTCTCTAATTCCTCTGGGATCGCTGCCCCGACGCTGAGGGTAGTAATGCGCGGATCGCTCAATAAAAAGCGATAATTTAGCTCTAAGGGTGAAAAAGGAGCGCATAATTCCTCTAGCTTCTTGGGAGGTCTGTGGAGCCCCCCTCCCTTATCAGCAGGGGAAATAATAAACACACCCATGTCCTTTGCTTGGGCTAAAGCGATCGCTGGTTGCTGTCTTTGCCAAAAAAAATAGTAATGGATATTGACAAAAGCGAAGAAATCTGTATTGATCGTCTCCAGAATAATTTCTAGGGGTGCATGGGTAGAAAAGCCAATATGACCGATTTTTCCAGTTTCTTGGGCCATAAAAACGGCTTTCATGCAGCCTTGCGGGTCTTTAATCCAGTTTAAATGCTCGCGGGTGTTAATACCGTGAATTGCTAGACAATCGAGGTAATTTAATTGTAATCGTTCTAGGGATTCGGCGATCGCTTTTTCCATAGTTTGGCGATCGGGAGTGGGGACTAATTTCGTAGTCAGATAAACCCGCTCCCGCACCCCTTGACGCTGCAGGTAGCGACCTAGAAAAACTTCGCTATTACCGTAACCTCTGGCCGTTTCTAGGTGATTAATCCCCAATTCTAGGGCGCGATCAACTGTTGCGGTAAACACCGACTCTGAGGACAAACAGCGCATTGTCCCCAGGGAAAACAGCGAAAATTGCCAATTAGTACGGCCAAATCGTCGATAACGCATTGATTCAGTTATCAGTTACCAGTTATCAGTTATCAGTTACCAGTTATCAGTTAGAAGGTATTGGGTGTGGGGTGATGGGGGAGTGGGGAAGTGGGGCAGTGGGGAAGTGGGGAAGTGGGGAAGTGGGGCAGTGGGGAAGTGGGGCAGTGGGGAAGTGGGGCAGTGGGGCATTTGGCTGAAATTTCCCTAAATCCCTAAATCCCTATCTCCTATCTCCTATCTCCTGAATTTTCACTGATCACTAAAATCACCGCGACGTTGGATCAGGTCTGAGGGGCTAAGATTGGAGACGAAATTGCGAAAAGCTTGACGTTCCTCTTCATCCGCGTCACGATCGACGGGAATAGAAGCGGAAGCGATCACTTCTTCCATTACCCAGACGGGACTGTTGGTACGCAGGGCAATAGCGATCGCATCACTGGGACGACAATCGATTTCTTTTTTGACTTCGCCGCGCTGGAGACAGAGAACAGCATAAAAGGTATTATCTTGGAGAGAATGGATGATAATCTTTTCTAAATCCATGTCCCAAACTTTAAAAATATTAGCGATCAAATCGTGGGTGAGGGGACGAGGGGGTTTTTGTTGTTCGAGGACGGTGATAATGGCCTTAGCCTGATCTTGTCCGATGTAGATAGGTAGGGCGCGACGCTCGGAACCATCCTTGAGTAGTACAATGGGACTGCGAGTGATAGCGTCTAGGGCAATTCCAGCGACTTTCATTTCGATCATGACTATGGCTTCTCCAAGATAGAGATTCAGCTAGGGAAGGAGTGGGAAAGCAAACTGAGTAATATAGTGCTTCGTTACACTCACAGTATGCCCTAAGATGGCAGGGATTAGCCTCATCTTTATTGACATCCTCGCCGCCCTAAAAGTGCGGCGATTCCTAAACCTCACGATTTAAGTTTCTGCTTCCACCACCGTCGCATACCACAGTTAAAAAACCATGTACTGTCTTACACAGAGTCCACAGACTTTCGCCCCATTTC
>NZ_JAPZSZ010000016.1:0-2527 GCF_027532095.1 Microcystis sp. LE19-195.1E | reverse complement strand
ATCAAAAGACTATTCAAAAAACTCCTGTGCAAAGTCAAGATCAGGTTCAATCAACAATATTATCATCTTCTCCCCACTTCCCCACTTACCCACTTCCCCACTTCCCCACTTCCCCACTTCCCCACTTCCCCATCACCCCACACCCCACACCCCACACCCCACACCCCACTTCCCCACACCCCACTTCCCCATCACCCCATCTCCCCACACCCCACACCCCACACCCCACACCCCACACCCCACTTCCCCAGATATTGCATGGGTAAGATGCAAAAAGAAAAAAAACTGCAGCCAAAAAGGTGAGATGGAATACACTAAAAGTATAAGGTTATCAATTTTGCTATTTTCCAAGTTGCATCCTAGGCAACAGAATTGCAATTATCCCTCTCATTAGAAATTGGACGGTTTGCCCTGTGGTTTCATCACTTCCCAAGCCCAATGACTCTTTAACAACGGTTCCCCAGCGTTGTTCTGGGGCTTATGCCTTGATGGACAGTCTCAAACGTCATGGTGTTAAGCACATCTTCGGTTATCCGGGTGGTGCGATCCTGCCCATCTATGACGAACTCTACCGCTTTGAAGAGCGGGGAGAATTACAACATATTTTAGTGCGCCACGAACAAGCGGCCGCCCATGCCGCCGATGCCTACGCTAGGGCCACCGGCAAAGTGGGGGTCTGTTTCGGTACTTCCGGCCCCGGGGCGACCAATTTGGTGACAGGCATCGCTAACGCACACATGGACTCCATCCCGATGGTAATTATCACCGGTCAGGTGAGTCGGGCGGCCATCGGTTCCGATGCTTTCCAAGAAACCGATATTTATGGTATTACTCTCCCGATTGTTAAACATTCCTATGTGGCTAGAAATGCCCGGGAAGTAGCGAGAATCGTCGCTGAGGCCTTCCATATCGCCAGTACAGGACGACCGGGACCGGTTTTAGTCGATATTCCCAAAGATGTCGGTTTAGAACTATGCGATTATATCCCCGTCGAACCGGGAGATGTGAAACTAACCGGCTATCGTCCCACGGTTAAGGGCAATCGCCGTCAAATCGAGGCCGCTTTACACCTCTTGGAAACCGCCGAAAAACCTTTACTGTACGTTGGCGGAGGTGCGATCGCAGCGAATGCCCACGCCCAAATCGCCGAGTTTGCCGAACGTTTTCAGTTACCCGTCACCACCACGTTAATGGGGATCGGTGCTTTTGATGAACATCATCCCCTCTCGGTGGGAATGTTAGGAATGCACGGCACCGCCTACGCTAATTTTGCCGTGACCGAGTGTGATTTATTAATTGCCGTCGGCGCTCGTTTTGATGACCGAGTAACCGGAAAATTGGACGAATTCGCCTCGAAAGCTAAGGTAATCCATGTGGATATTGACCCCGCCGAAGTGGGCAAAAATCGCTCCCCTGATGTGCCGATTGTCGGGGATGTGCGGGTAGTTTTAGAACAAATACTCCAAAAAGCCAGAGAATTTGATTATCCCACTAATTCCGATCGCACCCAAGCTTGGTTAGCCCAGATCGAGCGCTGGCGACAAGATTATCCTCTGCAAGTACCCCGACCGGAAGGCAGACTTTCCCCCCAAGAAGTGATCGTTGAGGTGGGTCGTCAAGCACCCCACGCCTACTATACCACCGATGTGGGCCAGCATCAGATGTGGGCGGCCCAATTCCTCAAAAATGGCCCCCGACGTTGGATTTCTAGCGCGGGATTGGGGACGATGGGTTTCGGTTTACCGGCTGCTATGGGGGTAAAGGTGGCTATTCCCGATGAGGAGGTCATCTGTATTAGTGGTGATTCCAGTTTCCAAATGAATCTACAGGAATTGGCCACCCTAACCCAATTTAATATTCATGCCAAGACGATTATTATTAATAATGGTTGGCAGGGGATGGTACGTCAATGGCAAGAAGCTTTCTATGGGGAACGTTATTCTAATTCCAATATGGAAGCGGGAATGCCGGATGTGGAACTGTTAGCCCAAGCTTACGGCATTAAAGGCATTACTATTCGCCATCGAGAGGAATTAGCCGCAAAAATTGCCGAAATGTTGGCCCATGATGGTCCAGTTTTAGTCAATGCGATCGTGACTAAGGACGAAAATTGTTATCCCATGGTCGCCCCCGGCCAAAGTAATGCCCGTATGATTGGTTTACCGAAAATTGTCACTGGGGGTTGTGAAATGCTCAATTGTCCCAGTTGTGGCGCGGTTAACAGTTGGAATAATAAATTCTGTCCTGAATGTGGGGCGAAATTGTAGCCGAAAATTGTTAATTAATTAACCAGCCTCCGTTAAGTATAACGGAGGTTTTTGGCTTTTTCTCTACTATGTGAACAGCATAAGTAGGTAGGCGTTAAAAATTATCAGATGCCTCGTTATTAAGCTATCCATTAGTCACATCTTTCTTAACATAAAATTTGACAAAAAGAGAAAAGTGTGCCAGATGGCTCAAGGGGGTTCTATGGGGGGACTAATTTGATGAGATAGTTTCCAAGTCTGGCTGATATCATGTAACCTTC
>NZ_JAPZSZ010000027.1:0-3655 GCF_027532095.1 Microcystis sp. LE19-195.1E | reverse complement strand
TCAACGAATTGATTTTAATTTAAGTGAAGAATAATGATTAAATCCCATCTCAATTATCTACCAAAATCAGTTAATATTGCGATTCTCAAAATCAAGAAGGAAACCCAACAAAAAAATAAGAGGATCGAAATAGCGATCGCCATTTTCAAATCCTATAGTAATCATAGCAATTATCGTCCGTTGGGTTGAACCAAGGAAACCCAACTATAGACGAAAGGAACCCCAACAAAAAGATTCAGACGGATTTAGGTGTTGGGTGTTGGGTTTCGCTTTCCCTGAGAATTGAGAGGTTTTCTTTAACATATTTATTTGCTCAACCCAACCTACGGACTTTATGAACGGTGGCTAAATAAGTAATCATTATGTTTCTCATTTCAGGTTCGCATTAGATTATATTCTTCGCGGATTGATGAAGTTAGAGATTCCACTAAGATTAATTTTTCCTCAATTGACAGGGTTTTTCCTTGTTTAATTAATGTTTGTAAAGGCATTTTTTTCAAATCAAATTCAGGCACAAGTAGAGCCAATTCTTTTGTTTGTTGATTTTGTAAGTCAGTCATTAACTCTTGTAAAAATAGAAAATCATTACTTAAGTCTGAAATTTCATCTTCATATTTTTCGAGAGTTTCTAGTTGTTGAATACGGTCACTATAATTTTTGAGAAGGGCTTCGAGAGCTTCGATAATAAATTGGATGTCTTTAAATGATAGAGTTTTCATAGTTTACCTCAACTTACACGATAAAAAAATTCACCAATTACCCTTAAGGCTTGTTGATAGGTTTCTATTGACATGGGAAATAAGGGTTTCCATAACCAGTGATTACCTCGATCATTAATTAATTCTAGCTCACTGGGAATAGAATTCCCCCGATCTAGTTTCCACCAGTTGTTTCCTATTCCCTGAACGGAAAAGGTGGAAATTCCCCCCGGTGTTTGTCCATCGACAAGGGTTTCTTTTACCCATATTTGCCCATTATTTTCATAGATGGCAATATCTTTGTTAGGACGAACATGATCCATTCTGGGAGATGTAGCATTACCTCTACGGTATAAATCAACGGGTGTTTTTATCATTTGTCACCTCCCTAATTCGCGTAAAAGTTGCATCACCTCTTCATAAGTTGCCATATTATCCTGCTGGAGGAATAATATAGCTGCTTGTTGTAGATAAATTTTTACTTTTTCGGTTTGTTTTAATATGGCACATAAAAGACCACGACTACGGACTACAGTAATCATAGCAATTATCGTCGGTTGGATTGACGTAAGGAAACCCAACAAAAAGATTCAGACAGATTTAGGTGTTGGCTGTTGGGTTTCGCTTTCCCTGAGAATTGAGAGGTTTTCTTTAACCTATTTATTTGCTCAACCCAACCTACAAAATTAGACTGTGATTAAGTATTGACTGATTCTAGATGCCTGAAAATCTGTTCTCTTAAATTATCCAAATAATTCTCTACCACATCCCAAACTGTATTAAGGTCAATTCCTCCTAAATAATCATGTACTAAAATATTCCTAAAACCAGAAATATTACGCCAGTCAACATCGGGAATATTTGCCTTTAATTCCTCCGAAAGCCGCTGAGTTGATTCTGCCAAGGTTTGTAAGCGTCTAATGATAGCATCGCTGATCATTGAATTAGCAAAAAACTCCTGTTTTCCTCCTTGGGAATACTCCTTAATTTTATCAATACAGTCTAAAATATATCCAAGATAAACTTGATCTTCATTCATAACTTAATTGCCTCCTTTAAGATTCGCTGTTTAATTAGATGATGAAGGCTTTTTTCAGTTACTACATCCACTTTACACCCTAAGAGATCCTCTAAATCAACTAATAATCCACCGGGAAACCAAGGGGATGTTTTAGCTAAATCATAATCAATTAAAAAATCAATATCACTATTTTCGGTTTCCTCACCTCTAGCAACGGAACCAAATACACGCACATTAAAAGCACCATGTTTGGTGGCAATTTTTAGGATATCCTCTCGTTTGTCTTGTATGAGTTGTTTTAGGGTCATAAAATAACATCCATCCCGAAGGTTTTTAATGAACAATTAACAGACTAGACTAGAAAAAACTAAATACTGATAACAATTATCGTCGCTTGGGTTGACCCAAGGAAACCCAACAAAAGGTCATGAGAAGCGATCGCTCATTCAGACGGATTTAGGTGTTAGGTTTTAGGTTTCGCTTTCCCTGAGAATTGAGAGGTTTTCTTTAACCTATTTATTCGCTCAACCCAACCGACGGACTCAACCCAAGAAAAAGGACTAGACCGCGCCTAATTGCCGTAGGAGTTCCATAACCTTTTCATATAACGCCGCGTTTCCTTGCTGGCGGAACAGTTCGGCGGCTTGTCGCAAATCTCCGATCACTTTTTCCGTTTCTTTTCGATAGTAATAAAGAATCCCCCGACGGACGTAAGCCCAGGCGTCTTGGGGATTAATGTTGATCGCCTGATTGTAATCGGACAGGGCGAGGTCGGGTTTCCCCTGTCCACCGTAAAGAACCCCCCGATTGTTGTAAGCCCTTGCGTCTCGGGGATTAATGTTGATCGTTTTGTTGTAATCGGACAGGGCGAGGTCGGGTTTCCCCTGTTCGCCGTAAAGAACCCCCCGATTGAGGTAAGCCTCGGCGTTTCGGGGATTAATGTTGATCGTTTTGTTGTAATCGGACAGGGCGAGGTCGGGTTTCCCCTGTCTGGCGTACAGAACCCCCCGATTGTAGTAAGCCCAGCCCAATAGTGGATTAATGTTGATCGCTTTGTTGTAATCGGACAGGGCGAGGTCTGGTTTCCCCTGTCTGGCGTACAGAACCCCCCGATTGAGGTAAGCCTCGGCCAATCGGGGATTAATGTTAATCGCCTGATTGAAATCGGACAGGGCGAGGTCGGGTTTCCCCTGATCGTCGTAAAGATTCCCCCGATTGTTGTAAGCCTGGGCATCTCGGGGATTAATGTTGATTGCCTGATTGAAATCGGACAGGGCGAGGTCTGGTTTCCCCTGTCCGGCGTAAAGAAGCCCGCGATTGAGGTAAGCTTCGGCCAATCGGGGATTAATGTTAATCGCCTGATTGAAATCGGACAGGGCGAGGTCGGGTTTCCCCTGTCCGGCGTAAAGAAACCCGCGATTGTTGTAAGCCTCGGTATAGTTAGGATCGAGTTCGATCGCTTTGGTGAATTCAGCGAGGGCGAGATCGTATTTTTCCTGTTGGATGTAGTCAATTCCCCGGTTATAGTGGCCGATCGCGTCTTGATTGTTCCCTTGAGCGATCCGGGTTTCGGCTGGTTGTCGGCTCTCTAGCGCCATGACGGGGCGAACAGTCGCGAGGGTGGAAAGGCTGATTAGGCTAACGGTGGTAAGAAGGGCAAAGGATTTCATGGCTAGTTCCTCACTGGGGATGATTTTAAATTCTACTTAGGGTTGGCTGAATATCGGTGTAAATCCTGCTAAAAAAGGTTTTTGGGCTAAAAAAGCCTAAAAATATTATCCAACAAGGTTTTTAGGGCTCTTCGTTACCCTTTATGCTAAATCAACAGACAAGATGCCAAGATAACATACTTCTAACCCAAAAATTCCGAAAGTTTCTAAAGCCATAGCCTCTCCGTTTTATTAGTTTAAGTTTATTGTTGATTCCCTCGACCACC
>NZ_JAPZSZ010000107.1:0-13185 GCF_027532095.1 Microcystis sp. LE19-195.1E | reverse complement strand
AGTTCCTTCTGAGTTCATCGGTTTTCGAGGATTAGAAACCCCCTAAATTTCGGAAAATTACTCGGATAGAATCGGAACAAACGCCAAAATTTAGACTAACTTCTCGGAATTCAAGGGCTCGGTCAACGCGCGATTACCCTGGGTTTCCCAGTAATAACCATGAGTAATATCTAGAGGTCAATTATGGACAATAAAACTCTGTACGAAGAAGACTTTTATCTCTGGATTAGAACCACTATTAATCAACTGCAAGCGAGACAGTTTGAGCGGGTAGATTTAGAGAATTTACTGGAGGAGTTAGCAAGTATGGGAAGGAGCGAAAAACGCAAAATTGAAAATCTTTTGATTCAATTGCTGGTACATTTGCTGAAACTAACTTACTGGACAGGAGAAAGAGCAAGAAATGAGGGTCACTGGAAAGGAGAAATTATCAACTTTCGCCGACAAATAATCGAAGAAATTAAAGATAGCCCTAGTTTAAAACCCTATATTCTGGAAATCTTTGAGGAATGCTATCAATTTTCTAGAAAAGAGGCTCAAGTTAGAACTCAATTACCCCTCGATACTTTCCCCGCTATTCCCATTGGTTCCCTTGAACAAATTCTCGATGAAGATTGGTTTCCCACTAATGACCACGAGTAATATATAGAGGTAAATTATGGATAATAAAACCATGTACGAAGAAGACTTTTATCTCTGGATTAGAACTACTATTAATCAACTGCAAGCCAGACAGTTTGAGCGGGTAGATTTAGAGAATTTACTAGAGGAATTAGCAAGTATGGGAAGGAGTGAAAAGCGCACAATTAAAAGTCTGTTAACCCGATTATTAGAACATTTACTTAAGCTCAAATATTGGGCGGCAGAAAGAGAGAGAAAGGAAGGTCACTGGAAGGGAGAGATTAGAACTTTTCGTCTCGATATATTAGATGAACTTAAAGATAGTCCTAGTCTGAAACCTTATCTTTTGGAAATTTTTGATGAATGTTATCTTTCAGCCCGAAAAAATGCCAGTGACCGCTCTCAATTACCCCTCGATACTTTCCCCGTTATTCCCATTGGTTCCCTTGAACAAATTCTCGATCAAGATTGGTTTCCTGCGGGCGATAATCTGGAAATATAGCCATCAGTTAGACTGCTCCATACTGCTGTAACAAAAAACAACTATCTCCCGATAGCGATCGCAAAAGGTCGAATAACTGTAAGTTTCTGTTAAGGGGTGCGGTCAGATCGAAGAATCATCGCTAGAATGAGCCTAATTGTCAGAAATTTAGTTAAACAAGGTTTTTGGCAATATGCTAATCTGGCTAACACGCTTTTGGGTGTGATATAGGGAAAAGTTCTGGCAATCGCGCCTAAATAGAGTGTTATACAGAAAGTTTCCGCATAATATGTAGTTAGGCAGATGCAATCCAATGTGTATCTTTTCTCACGACGTTCAACAGGTGTCCAACACGAAGATCTACGCTCGCCTGAATGGCGACCGTCAGCACTTAGTGTATGAGATGCGCCTAACGTCGGAATCCGACGTGGCGATGATCCTCCCGTTGCCAACTCAATTGCCGAGTACGGACCAAGTAAGTTTCGTAAACCTTTCTGGTTACGACGGCTTTTTTCGCGACATGGATCGATGCTTCCCGCAGCCGATGGAAATGCGTAGCAAAGGCGTCGCTGTCGCGAGAGCGAGTCCTAGAAATCTCATGGTTCATCGAGTTGGCGCGTTTGACGCTTCGTTCGTACCCGCACTCGCGGATTTTCACAGACTTGATCTTCGATTTCGCCTTCCAGAGGATGTTTGGAAACAGCTGCCGCTTTACAGTGACTTTGGTTTTGCCGTCTTTCAGCTTCGATCTGGAGACATGCGGATCCATCCCATGGCATTGTCGTTTAGGACGCGGAATTCAACGGCCCTTTTCTTCCCGACTGCCCACGTCCATGATGGAAGCGTTCATCCCGTGGCGCAATTCGATCACTCCCTTTACGCACAGGCGGAGCGTCCCAATAACGTCGGAATCCGACGTGGCGATGATCCTCCCGTTGCCAACTCAATTGCCGAGTACGGACCAAGTAAGTTTCGTAAACCTTTCTGGTTACGACGGCTTTTTTCACGACATGGATCGATTTCTGAATGGGTGCACGGGTCAGTCCTGCCTTGCGACGTTATGAACTTCGGCAACTCTATCATGTCAGATAAGACGAAGGGTCTCGTTGATCCACTGACGCCTGTTGCCCGCTGCAAGTTGGCTGGCCCATTGCCAAACCGGGATACCTGGCTACCTGTGTAACCGCTGGCTAACCAACCGATCGTTGCAGCTGCCGATGCCGCGAGCGTCACTTTGCTCCTAGACATGGCAGTGCGATGCCGAAGGCACTGCGTAGCAGTACGCAATCGCCGTAGGGTGCGTTCCCTAATGTGACTCCCACTGCTCCAGCGATCGATTTTGGGGAACGCACCATGCCCATTGATTGAAGCTGTGGTCTAAATTTGATCGCCGATCTTGTAGTACGGGGCCTGGTGATACTGAATTGCCAGATATTGGAGTTCACTACTGGCTAGATGCAGGAACGAGGCTGAAATACATTTTGAAAGTCTGGGTTGAGGATTAAAGAGCTTGCGAATTAGTAGTCAGGGTGGGCGTTTGCTCACCTTACTTTTTCATGCGGTAATATGGAATGAGATGGTGAAAGACTGAGACTATAGCTATGACGCTCGCATCTAATGGAAAAACCGCTATCATTCGTACAGAGCGAGGACTGACAATCGCAGGAACCCGCATCACCCTCTATGATGTAATGGATTATGTGACTGCTCAATATCCACCTAAGTTCATTCAGGGATTATTTGATCTGACGGAAGAGCAAATTAACACTGCCCTGGCTTATATTGAGGCTCATCGTGCGGATGTGGAAGCTGAGTACCAGCAAGTTCTCAAAGAAGCTGAAGAACTCCGACTATACTATGAAGAGCAAAATCGTGAGCGAGTTGCCCGTATTGCTGCTAAGCCGCCAAAACCTGGCACAGAAGCCATTCGAGCAAAACTTCAAGCGGAAAAAGCCAAGTTGGCATCACGGGCATGAATTTTCTAGTTGATCATAACTTACGAGGGCATTCTCTTGTCCTCGCCGGAGTCCTTGCTGCGAGTGGTTGGCTTGACTTGATCTCGATTCGTTTTATTCTGTTTGAAGAAGTTGGGTTAGCTGTCACGAGCGATGATCGCGTTGTTTGGCGGTATGCCCAAGCCAATCAGATGATCCTGATCACCGCTAACCGAAGTATGAAAGGCAAAGATTCCCTGGAGCAAGTGATGCGGGAGGAAAATACCCCCACATCATTACCCGTCGTGACAATCGGTAATATTGAGCGACTACTTGCCGAGCCAGATTATCGCGATCGTTGCGTTAACCGTTTGGTTGATATTGTAGTTGATATTGAAGATTATCAAGGCGCAAGACGCATTTTTATTCCGTGACGCGCCGAATGCTAGAGCCGTTGAAGTCTATCTGTAGGGACACGGCATAACGGGGTCTTTATACTGAATCGGTTTTTAATAGTATGATTAACTGCCAATCCAACTTGAAAAACCCGCTCCCTTCTCCCCACTGCTGTAACAAAAAACAACTATCCCCCGATAGCGATCGCTAAAGGTCTAATAATTGTAAATTTTTGTCAATGGGTGCGGTCAGATCGAAGAATCATCGCTAGAATGAGCCTAATTGTCAGGAATTTAGTTAACCAAGGTTTTTGGCAATAGGCTAATCTGGCTAACACGCTTTTGGACGTGATATGGGGAAAACTTCTGGCGATTACGCCTATCTCTTGGTATGATATATTTATAGTTCCATATCTCTGGACAAAAATTTTTAAATTTATAAAAGTTGATCTAAATTCCGTGATTACTATCTATCAATTAAAGCCAGCTTTTCAAAAGATATTGAGTCCGCTAGTCAAGCAACTAGCGAAACAAGGAATCACGGCGAATCAAATTACCACATCTGCTGCTGTCTTATCAGTATTGATGGGAATAGCAATTGTCCTTTGGCATTGTCAGCGCTGGCTACTGTTGCTGATGCCTTTGGTACTTTTTATGCGAATTGCACTGAATGCGATTGATGGGATGTTAGCCAGAGACTACAACCAGAAAACATCGTTAGGTACTATCTTAAATGAACTAGGAGATGTAATTTCTGATACTGCCCTCTACCTTCCCTTTGCCTTAATACCAGGAGTTTCTAGTATTTTGGTTGTCCCAATTGTCTTACTGTCAATCATCAGTGAAATGACTGGAGTTCTCGGGGTTACAGTGAGTGGAAAAAGACAATATCAAGGGCCAATGGGCAAAAGTGATCGTGCTTTTTTATTTGGTATAATTGCTTTATTATTAGGATTAGGATTGACAGCAGGAAAGTGGTTAGATTATATTTGGATTACCACAATCTTACTGCTATTTTCGACAATTATCAATCGGGCTTACAGCAGCTTAAAGGAATTAGAGTATCATGGTTTGGACGAAGCCAGCAATTAACGTTATCTGGGGGTTAGCAGGGGTATTTATCCTATTAATACTAGCGACTCTCATAATTCAGCTTCTCTCCCTAACTTTGCCAGAGAGAAATTATACAGAACTGAAGCAACGAGTCAAATCTTGGTGGGCAATTACCCTTCTTTTCTCAACTTCTCTCATCCTCAGTCCTGGAATAGCTGTGATCTTTTTTGGTTTTGTCAGTTTTCTGGCCCTGAAAGAATATTTATCTCTAATTCCGACACGGCGGGCAGACCGTCGCGTCTTGTTTTGGGCTTATTTAGCAATCATCTTACAATATTACTGGATTTACAGTCGGTGGTACGGAATGTTTTTAGTATTTATCCCAGTTTATATGTTCCTTATCTTGCCGATGCGGATGGTAATTTTAGGAGAAATACACGGTTTTCTCAAGGCAATAGGAACTCTACATTGGGGATTGATGCTGACAGTATTTAGCATCAGTCACGTCGCCTATTTATTAAGGCTACCACCCGCAGGTAATCCCATAGCTGGCGGTGCTGGATTGTTACTGTATCTTTTATTTTTGACGGCTCTGAATGATATTTCCCAGTACTTGTGGGGAAAAAGTTTGGGAAGACATAAAGTTTTACCGACAGTTAGCCCCAACAAAACCTGGGAAGGCTTGCTAGGAGGGATAATAACGACAATAGTATTGGCAGTAATTTTGGCTCCTTGGTTAACTCCGTTTAATTTAACTCACGCATTCTGGCTGGGGTTACTATTGGGAATTGCCGGTTTTATTGGTGATGTTACTGTATCGGCTCTGAAGCGAGACTTAGGAGTTAAAGACAGCGGTAATCTCTTACCAGGACACGGTGGTATTCTTGATCGTATTGACAGTTTAACTTATACTGCTCCCCTATTTTTCCATTTTACTGTTTACTTTTATTTCCGGGGGATGTTAGCTTGAATAAGTTACTGCGATTGTTGTTTTTTGGTTGCGTGGTTAGACTGATTGTCTTGGTCATTATCGGACTAAGAATCAGTCACAAAGAGAGGCTACCAAAATCGGGACCAGCGATAATTGTTGCCAACCACAACAGCCATCTCGATACCCTGGTATTGATGACACTCTTTCCCTTAAGGTTATTAGACAAATTGCGTCCAGTAGCGGCGGCGGACTATTGGTTAAAGAATCCCTGGCTGACTTGGTTTTCTCTAAATATTATTGGTATCATTCCCTTAAGACGCGAAATGGGGAATGTTCGCGAGCATCCTCTAGACAGTTGTTCTCAGGCATTAGTGCGGAGAGAAATTCTGCTAATCTATCCTGAAGGCTCTCGCGGCAATCCTGAATCTTTAACTAGCTTTAAGAGTGGCATTGCCCATCTAGCGAAACGGCATCCAGAAATCCCCATCTATCCAATTTTCTTGCATGGTTTAGGCAAGACACTTCCCAAAGGTGAAGCTTTATTAGTCCCTTTCTTTTGTGATGTTTGGCTTGGTAATCCTCTCCATTGGACTGGCAATAAACAAAGCTTTATGGATTTGTTAAATCAGTCAATACAAGAGTTGGCATCATCAGGAAATTTTTCTGCTTGGCAATAAAAAAGTTCTTGATTTTTCTTGATTAAACGAAGGAATTAACCATGAATTCTCAAACCTTACCTAGCTATGATTCACTAAGTCGTCCGCTGCCAATTTGGCATCCTAAAGCCATCTACTACAGCCTTGTAAGATTGCTGTTTCAAACCATCGGGCAACTTTCAGACGGAATTCGTCTGGGCTTGAAATACGGCTTTGATTCAGGAGTCATGTTAGAGTATGTTTATCGCAATCGTCCCAGCGGCATTACCTGGTTTGGCAAGATAATTGACCGTGTTTATCTCGACTCCCAGGGATGGCAGGGAATCCGTCAACGTGGGGAAATTCTGAAAAGCGTATTGCGTCAAGTTATCCAAGATAATTTTGAGCAAGGGGTAACAACTAACCTCCTCGATGTTGCTTGTGGTGGTGGCCGCTATGACTTGGAAGTTTTGCTAGATTTTTCGGGTGGTGCAGTGAATGCTTTATTGCGAGATTACAAGGCAGAAAATGTGCAAAAAGCGCAAGAATTAGCTCTCCACCTTGGCGTATCAGCAACTATCGAACAAGCTGACGCTTTTAACGATGACGACTTAAACCGGGTCTTACCACCGCCTAATTTAATTGTCGTCTCGGGACTCCACGAAATATTACCAGATAATGAGTTAATTCGTCAGCATTTCCAGCAATTATATCGTCTTCTTGAACCAGGCGGGACGCTCATTTTTACCATTCAACCCTACCACCCCCAATTAGAGTTTATTGCCAGGGTATTAAATTCTCATACAGGTAAACCTTGGGTGATGCGGCTGAGACCGCTAGAATTAACCGAAGCATGGGCAACTGATGCGGGTTTTCAAGATTTCCAGGTACAGATGGATAACTTTAATATTTTCGGGGTCGTCAAAGCGAGAAAGTGAAGTCAGCGAAAACTCATTTTGTAACTATTCAGGTCTAGGGGTTGACAAAGAGAGAAAAATCAGCAGTGGGGATAAGAGAGACAACCGTATTCAAGGGGTGATGGACAGAGGCCAAAGCCTGACGGAAGAAAGTTAAAACCGAACGGCCTTGGGCGCGACAAGACTGAATCACGGTCAATAAACGGGCAGTATCAACAAAGCCACTGAAGGAGCGAGAACCACCAGCTATCTTGCGCTTAGTTACTCCCAAACGCAGAGAACGCTCGGCTCGGTTATGATCGGGAGAGACTTGAGGATGATCGAGGAAATACCACCACTGATGGGACTTGTCCAGCAAGGATTTCAGCAATAAACCTGCAGCATAACCCGCCTGGGGTCGCCACACAGCTAAAGCTTGCTCTAACCGCAGCGATCGCCGATCTTGTAGGGTGCGTTCCCTAATGCAAGTCCCACTGCTCCAGCGATCGATTTTGGGGAACGCACCATGCCCATTGATTGAAACTGTGGGTTTAAGTGCGATGCCGCTCTTGTGGGACCAGTTGGGGAATGTTAGCGAAGATTCCCAATGTTTAGGTTAAAATAGAGGGGCAAAAGTTGCAACAAGATCAATCCTATGACAGTCCGACAACCCCGCTATAGCAAAGAAGAATTTGCCCAGCGTGGCGATCTGATTTATCAAACTCAAATACGTCCACAAGTCGAATTGGGTAATCAGGGCAAAATTGTAGCAATTGACCTTGAAACTGGCGACTTTGAAATTGATGCGCGTGAAATATCTGCTTGCAATAGACTCGAAGCCCGTCACCCAGATGCTCAAATCTGGATTGTTCGAGTCGGTTCTCGCTATGTTCGCCGATTTGGTGGACGGACAAAGAGATTAGTATGATCGCCGGAATCGTTAACGCGGATTTTGAGGCGATTATTTCACTTTCGATCTTGTGACTCTGAAGGAAATATTTACGCGCAAGATGCGATCGTTGATACAGGTTTTAATGGTTGGCTTTCATTGCCACCAGACCTAATCGATCAGCTAAACCTAAAATGGAAAAGACGAGGACGTGCTATTCTTGGTGATGGTAGCGAATGCGTTTTTAATGTCTATGAAGCTCTCGTAATTTGGGATGGAGATTATCTGACTATCCCAATTGATGAAGCTGATTCCGAACCTCTAGTGGGCTCTTCTCGACTTTGTGTGATAATTTTTGCTTATGGAATCGTGAAAGGCTTACTGGGCAAGACTTTTAGGACTATTTTGCGGATATTCTATCAGTATAGACCTCGTTTCCACACAGAAACCAGAAGAGCCTCTAGTGGGAATGTTATTAATGGAAGGCTATCAACTCACGGTTCCAGTATTTGAAGAAGGCAGCGTAGAAATCCGCAAAGTAACTGCCGTCTAACACCGCGTTGGAGCCGACTTCACCAAAAATACCGACAAAAATTACGGGTGATCTGCCGCCGCACAACTTCACCGTTATACTGAATCGGTTTTTAATAGTATGATTAACTGCCAATTCAACTTGAAAAACCCGCTCCCTTCTCCCCCACTGCTGTAACAAAAAACAACTATCCCCCGATAGCGATCGCTAAAGGTCGAATAATTATAAATTTCTGTCAAGGGGTGCGGTCAGACAGAGGAATCATCGCTAGAATGAGCCTAATTGTCAGGAATTTAGTTAAACAAGGTTTTTGGCAATATGCTAATCTGGCTAACACACTTTTGGGCGTGATATAGGGAAAAGTTCTGGCAATCGCGCCTAAATGGAGTGTTATACAGAAAGTTTTCGTATAATATGTAGTTATGCTGCGTAGTCCTCGGTTGAGACGCAGCCCAAAGACTGTTTGTTAGAATCCTATGTTTTCGCGTGAAAACTCATGATCTTTCTCCCAGGAGTTAATTTTGTGCCTACTAAGCTTATTCAGTTAGAAGATGGGACTTTAGTTGAAGTGGACGTTACGGCTGATCAAGCCCGTCAAATTTCTGGTGGCTTTGCAGACAAAGTAAGTAGTACTTTTGATAAAATCCAGCCGCTTCTAGTGAAAATATGTCGTCCAGTCACAGATGCTTGGCAAGAAATAAATCAGGATATGAATATTGATCAAGCTGAAATTCAATTAGGCTTGAGCTTTGAAGGTGAAGGTAATTTATACATAACTAAGGCTAAAGGTAACGCGAACCTAACCATAAAACTTACTCTAAAACCTAAATCTAATTGATTCAATGAATCTCCACGGACATCCTTCTTGGGACGCTTGCATACTTATAACAAGTAGAAATCCTGATAACCGTCGGTTTGGTACAGGATTTATTATCTATCACTCTGGGCAAAAGTCTTACGTAGTAACTTGCGCTCATGTAATAAGTGATGTCGGTGGTGAAGAGTTGATCGAAGCAGATGGTCAACCTGCCAGAATAGTTGGCATTGGTTCAGATGATGGACTTGATTTAGCAGTTATTGAAGTAGATGAATTATTAGGTAAACCCGTAGTTAAATTAAAAGTGCTTAGCATTGCTGGCAGTCCTTTTTTAACTGTAGGTTTTCGCGCCTTTGGTCGTCATTTCTCTATTGCACCACTATTTGGTATAGCTGCAACGGCAGTAGCACTAGAATCTAGAAAATATTCTGACCGTGTAAAAGCTTGGAATTTAGAAATAAGAGATGGTGAACATTTACATGACGGTTATAGTGGCTCACCAGTAATTGACGATGATGGTTTCTGCCTAGGAGTTATTACTTACAAACAAGGTGATGGACAAGTAGGTTTAGCTATTTCAATAGAAGAGTTAGAAAAGATTTGGAACACAATGCCAGCAGGTTTAATTGAAAAAATATCTGAATATCAGTCGTACTGCGATAGGTTAGCTAGTCAAGCAACTCGATTCTATATAACTGGAGATTTAGCTCAGGCACTAGATATTTACCAGCAAATTAGAACAATCGAACCTTCTTATCCTCGTATTAACATGATGATTAAATCTGTTGAGGCAGAAATGGGGAAACCCTATATAGATAGGTATGGACGAGTACGAGAAGATCTTATTCAATCATGTAAGGTTCGGGAGCAGGCTTGGTTTTTGCCTAATAAGTTGGCTCCGAGGCGTTCTCCTATCCTAGTGAGCGTGTTCTTTTATTTTCTTGTTTTAGTTCTTGTTGTAATCGTGATCTCGATCCTTTAATTATGAAAGTGCGATCGCCGATCTTGTAGAATGCGTTCCCTAATGCAACTTCTACTGCTCCACTAATAGATTTTGGGGAACGCACCATGCCCATTGATTGAAGCTGTGGGTTTAAGTGTGGTGTGGGCTAATCTGGCTAACACGCTTTTGGACGTGATATAAAGATAGTATGGGTGATGGTTTATCTGATGACAAAGAATGGATATGTGGAGGATGTTTTTCAGGCATTGCTTACCCCGCTAAAGGTTAAAATGATCATGAAGAAATAGAATTACTCTAATGAAACTAGATCGTATTACGAGCCATCCAAACCGTATGAATGGGCAACCCTGCATTCGTAATCTTCGCCTTACGGTTCGTCGAGTGATTGAGCTACTGGCAACTTATCCCGATCGAGCAGAATTACATCAAGAGTTTCCCGAACTGGAGGATGAAGATATTCGACAAGCCCTAATTTTTGCCTCTTCCTACTTGGATGATCGCATCATTGAACTTCCTAATCGCTATGAAGCTGTTGCTTGATCAGGGACTACCGCTTTCTGCGGCAACTTTATTATGTGATGCTGGGATCGACACTATTCATGTTGGCCAAATAGGGATGTCTGAAGCTGAAGACTCAGACATTATCCAAAGGGCTAGAGACGAGGGACGGGTTGTTGCTACTCTCGATGCGGATTTCCATACATTGCTGGCACTTGATGTGGCGAATACTCCTTCAGTCATTCGCATTCGGGTTGAAAGATTACGCGCCCAAGCACTTACGAATCTTTTGTTGACAGTAATCGCTGAGTGCGAGGAGGATTTAGAACAAGGATCAGCCATTACGGTTGAGCCAAGCCGTATTCGTATTCGTCGTTTACCATTAGTGTCTGATGTCTAACCGTTGCACACCGACCGTATTCAGTCTCTTTGTTGAGTCCAAGAAGTTACTAACGGCGGCTGAACGGAAACGTTATACTGAATCGGTTTTTAATAGTATGATTAACTGCCAATCCAACTTGAAAAACCCGCTCCCTTCTCGCCACTGCTGTAACAAAAAACAACTATCCCCCGATAGCGATCGCTAAAGGTCGAATAATTGTAAGTTTTTGTCAAGGGGTGCGGTCAGACAGAGGAATCATCGCTAGGATCAGCCTAATTGTCAGGAATTTAGTTAAACAAGGTTTTTGGCAATATGCTAATCTGGCTAACAGGCTTTTGGGGGTGATATAGGGAAAACTTCTGGCGATTGCGCCTAAATGGAGTGATATACAGAAGGTTTCCACATATTGTTACTCTGGAGAGTTTTGTGCAGAAAGTTGACCTATAATATGTAGTTATGCGGCTCAGTCTTTGGTCGGGGCGTATTGCAAGCTTATCTGTTGGTGCTTGGTACTTCATATTTTGGTTAGGTGAACAGTGAGTGTTGACGATATTGTTAAGCTATTCGATGCGATTACAAAATTGCTCAACGTTCTCATCTGGCCGGCAATAATTTTGTTCATCCTGATCCGCTTTGGTCGGGAGTTGCGGGATTTCTTCTCAAGCTTGGGGGAGCTATCGCTTAAAGGGGCTGGATTTGAGGCATCCTTAAAGAGAAAACAAGCCGAAGTTGTTGCTGCTCTGTCTGCTGCTGCCGCTTCTAAACCTGATGGAGATAAGACTCGTGAGAGCGTTGCAAAAGAAGCGATGATTGCCGCAGATGTTGTCGCTGATTTTGTTACACCTCGCGCCATAAGACGTGCAAGTAGATCAACAGTTCTTTGGGTGGACGATAACCCCAATAACAATAGCTATGAACGTCAAGCACTTGAAGCGCTAGGAGTTAGTTTTGTATTGGCAATATCGACAGATGAGGCGCTAAAGAAAATTTCTCGCCAACGTTTTGATGCAATTATTTCCGACATGGGGCGACCACCAGATCCCCGTGCAGGTTATACGCTTCTCGATAAGCTGCGCTCTAGTGGAGATCAAACTCCATTTATCATTTACGCCAGTTCAAGAGAGCCAGAGCACGTTGTGGAGTCACGCCGTCATGGTGCTATTGGATGTACTAACAATGCAAACGAGTTGTTTGAGATGGTATTATCGGCTTTAGGTCGTACCGCATAACAATCCCAATGCACGCCGACCGATGGGAGGTTATCGATGGGAGTGCGATGCCGAAGGCACTGCGTAGCAGCACGCAATCGCAATCGCCGTAGGGTGCGTTCCCTAATGTGTATCCTACTGCTCCAGCGATCAATTTTGGGAAACGCACCATGCCCATTGATTGAAGCTGTGGGTTTAAGTGCGATGCCGCTCTTGTGGGACCAGTTGGGGAATGTTAGCGAAGATTTCCGATGTTTAGGTTAAAATAGAGGGCGAAAGTTGCCCCAGGGTCAGGCCAATGACAGTTCGTCAACCCCGCTACAGCAAAGAAGAATTCGCTCGACGTGGTAATGAGATTTATGAATCTCAGGTACGTTCTCAAGTGGAGGAGGGAAATCACGGGAGAATTGTGGCGCTCGACATCGAAACTGGAGCGTTTGAGCTTGCCGACGATACGATTACTGCTACCGATCATCTCTATGAGCGTGTCCCTGATGCTCAACCTTGGCTGATTCGTATTGGACATAGATCCGTCTTCCGTTTTGGCAGTCGCAGCCAGAGAAAGCCCGTATGATGTGTGGGGATGGGTCTTTTGTATGGCTTTAAACTTCAGATTGAGGCAGTGGAAGGTGGGCGCGTTACAATTGAAGCGCTATGACTCAGCCAAAGTTATCGGTGAAGACGGTCTAACTTTACCGTTATACTGAATCGGTTTTTAATAGCATGATTAACCCCCAATCCAACTTGAAAAACCCGCTCCCTTCTCCCCGCCCTCCTATACCTTTTAAAGAGGATTTAGTATGACTATCTAGGGCTTGCTGAAAAAGTCATTGAAAAGTACAGGTCTCTTAATCAATGATTTCACTTAGCTACAAGCATAAGCTTTAGTTGTTGATTAATTTTTAAGTTATAACTTATCCTAATCATTGACCGAGAAAAAGTGCTGTTT
>NZ_JAPZSZ010000299.1:0-4247 GCF_027532095.1 Microcystis sp. LE19-195.1E | reverse complement strand
TTCGCTTCGCTTTCGCTTCGCTTCAACCGCGCATTTACCAATGTATCTAACTTCCCTAAGTTTGTCAACCCCTTTTGGCAAAATTTTTTGATCTTTTTTCTATCCCTTGCTACATCAGCCTTTCAGCCCTTCGGGTTTTTTGCTAGTCCCTTGATTAGAACTGGCGGTGCGGATATATTAGTTTATTTGTACTAAATATTTTCCTCAATTTAATTTTTTATTCAGTACCTCTCGATCGCCTGGTCGATTTTGGGGTATGGTTCCTTGAGAATCTATTTTCTGATCGGAAAGCCCTCATGTCTCGCCGCTCCGCTTTACAATCCTATTTACTGGTGCGTTTACTCCTAGCTCCCTTGATGTTATGGACGATCGTGACGGTGGTTTTTCTGCTGATGCGTGTTGCCCCCGGTGATCCCACGGATGCGATTTTAGGCAACCGCGCCCCTGAAAGTGCCAAAAATGCCCTAAGAGAACAATTAGGACTGAATAAACCCCTATTTTTCCAGTACCTAGACTATATTTTCCACCTAATGCGCCTCAATTTAGGAGACTCTTTAACCAGTAAGGGGGTGACGGTATGGGAGATTATCGCTAAACATTTTCCAGCGACGGTGGAACTAACTTTTTATGGAATGCTAATTGCGGTGATAGTGGGAGTCGGATTGGGAATTATCACCGCTTCCCGTCCGAATACCCCCTTAGATGCGGGGGGACGTTTATTTGGGTTGATAACCTATTCCTTGCCGATTTTTTGGGTGGGAATGCTCTTACAGCTAATTTTTGCGGTACAGTTGCGCTGGTTTCCCTTGGGGACTCGTTTTCCTTTGAGTGAAACTCCACCCCAGACAATTACAGGTTTATATACCCTTGATAGTCTGATGACTCTACAACTAGATAAGTTGCCCACAGCTTTGTATTATCTAGCCTTACCTAGTTTTACTCTCGGCATTCTTTTGAGTGGGATTTTTGAACGGATGGTGCGAGTTAATCTGAAACAAACTTTGCAAGCGGACTATGTAGATGCGGCAAAAGCGAGAGGAATACCAGAAAAAACGATTATGATCGCCCATGCGCTGAAAAATGCCCTAATTCCCGTAATTACTGTCTTAGGATTAACTTTTGCGGCTCTTTTAGGTGGTGCAGTCTTGACGGAAGTTACTTTTTCTTGGCCGGGTTTGGGAAATCAGTTATATCGCGCGATTTCTCTGCGGGATTACCCAACAGTACAGGGATTAATGGCTTTTTTTGCGACAATAGTGGTTTTTGCCAGTATTTTAATCGATCTAATCAATGCTTACATTGATCCTCGCATCCGTTATTAATCAGGGAGAGGGAATTATGAATTATGAATTATGAATTATGAATTATGAAGTGGGGAGGTGGGGAGATGGGGAGACCACTACGCAGTTTAAATACCGTACAGCTTGAGATGAGACAACAGCCGTGAAATTGATGTCACAGCTAATAAAAAATGGATCAGGATTGCTTTTTATCTCTAGGTTGTTGTTAGGTGATTGCTGACTGATTAATAATGGTTGAATGTTAATCGGCTTTTCCTTTTAGGGAGACGAAATCGGGACTATGGGAATTACTATTGTCACCATTTTGCGGGGGATGAAAAGGATTTCTCACTTCGGGGGGAGTGGGTAAACCCTGTTTCATTTCCGCCACTTTTAAGAGGATCAAATACTCATAAAAAGCTTGCAAAGTACACCAAGCAAAACCAGCTTTACCATCGAGAATTCCCGCCAAGATAAAATACATATAAAACCAACGAAGCAAGGGACGAAAAGGCAATCGTAGAGATAAATCTTTTAAAGCTCTCCGTCTATCTACTTCGGTTTTACCAAAAAATAATTTTTTCCAACTAACACCACCGTTAGCCAACTGATGTAGGGTTTCTGCTGCTTCATCGGTAGAGTAACGATTATGTTTTTCAATCCAACGACTTAAACCTTTACTACAGGTATAGTGGGGATAGGTTTCTTGTAAAAAAGAGGTTTTTCCCAGACATTCTTCTCTTTCCGTGTGACCATAATCGCTAAACCAGACTTGATCTTTTCTAAATAGACGCATTTGATAACGGGGATACTGGGTGCTGCGACGGATCCAAGTTCCCATAAACATAACTCTTTCGGCCACATAAAAACCAGTAAATTCTTTCTGTTGAGTGGCGCGCAGACATTCTGCGTAGAGTTGGGGTGTCATCCTTTCATCTGCTTCGAGAATATAAACCCAATCGTATTTAGTCTCGATATTTTCTAACATCCAAGTTCTTTGTTTACCATGACTCTCGAATTGATGCTGAATCACGCGCACTGGATAACGAGAAGCAATCTCTACTGTGCGATCGCTACTGTAGGAGTCAACCACAATCACATCATCGGATAGAAGTGCCGATTCCACACAGGCGGCAATATCAATTTCTTCGTTATGAGTGAGAATGTAAATGGAAAACATAGATATAATATGGTGTTTGATTATACGAAACCCGATCGGGCAGTAGTCCTATTGTGTACTGGAAAAAGCGGAATGAAAACCCTTATTATCCAAGAAATTTTTTTAAAACTGTCAGACTGAGCCTATTCTAACCTCGATCGCCATTTTGTCAATATTTCTTAAGTATTACTTGAAAAATTCTTTACCTGAGCTTGCGGCAACCAGCAATGAGCTATTCCCCACCATGAGATAATAGACGGTGCTTTATGTCTCCAGTAATTTTCGATGACTGCTGTTTCCGAGTGTTTTCGTTCTCTCCGTTCCCAGGGGAATTGTGCCTTAATTCCCTTTATTACTGCCGGTGATCCCGATTTGTCCACTACTGCCCAAGCTTTACGCATTTTAGACCGGGCAGGGGCCGATCTGATCGAGTTGGGGGTTCCCTATTCCGATCCTCTTGCGGATGGTCCGGTTATTCAAGCGGCGGCCACGCGCGCTTTAAATCGGGGTGTCAAGTTGGAAGATGTGCTAGAAATCGTCAAAAATGCTCAGGGAGAGGTGAAAGCTCCCATTATTCTCTTTACTTACTATAATCCCATCTATCATCGCGGGATAGATGTCTTTTTAGACCAAATTAAAGCAGCTGGGGTGAGTGGTTTGGTGGTTCCCGATTTACCCCTAGAGGAAGCGGAAAGTCTGCTGCAACCGGCTGCCGCTAAGGGAATTGAAGTGATTTTATTGGTAGCGCCTACCAGTCCCCCGGAACGAATACAAGCGATCGCCCTGCAATCCCAAGGTTTTATTTATCTGGTGAGTGTCACGGGAGTGACGGGAATGCGGAACCAAGTGGCCACCAGAGTGGAGGAATTGCTCGATTCTATCCGTTCTGTCACCGATAAACCCGTGGGGGTAGGATTTGGCATTTCTGACCCGACACAGGCACTACAGGTGAAAAACTGGGGTGCTGATGCGGTAATTGTCGGCAGTGCCATGGTTAAACGTCTGGCCGATAATTCCCCCAGCGAAGGGTTAAAATCCCTCGAAGAATTCTGCCGTAGTTTAAAACAGGCGATTCAGTGAGGGGTTAGAAATTCTTCTAAGGGAATTCCGGCTGCGGGGCGATCGAGGTAGAATCTTTCCCGAATTCCTCGATCACCTTGAGTTAAATTTGAGAGAGTTCGCGTTCACCCGCTAATTTCAGTGCAGAAGCGGCTTCAGGAATATAGGAAGTTTTCGTTTTAGAGACCATACCTCCCTGTTGTTCCCGTAATTGTTCTAGACGCATGGTACTCCAATCGGTCAGCATCGAGTTACCTAGCCGGGGGGCCAATTTGTTAATTTTCTCGACGGCGGAGATACCCAATTCATCCATCTGTAGGGAAGCTAGATAGCAATCACAGGCGATGTCTATCTCTCCTAATCGTTCGTGACATTGGCCAGCCATAAACCAAGCGATCGCCATTCCAGGCGGGCCGAGTCTAGTAGCAGAACGATAGATTTTCGCCGCTTCTTCAAATTTATTTTGTTTTAGTAAAATTTCCCCCAGTTTCAGGCGATAACGAGAGTAAAGAGGTTCCATCGCCACCATTTTCTTCGCTCTCTCTTCGGCGAGATCAATATCGCCTAACCAGAGAGCTTCTTTTGTTCGGCTCTCGAAAACCGTTATTACTGGACTTCCCCGTTGACAAAAAGCCATAACCTGTGCTGTAGAAGGGATTAAAAGAATTTCCGCCGCCCCGTTACTGGGTACAAATCAGGGAAACTCCCAATAAATCTAACGCTTTTTGTTGCAGTTGGGTCGGTCGAGT
>NZ_JAPZSZ010000256.1:0-6590 GCF_027532095.1 Microcystis sp. LE19-195.1E | reverse complement strand
AATAGGTAAAGGTTCTGTGCATTTGGCTAAATAGATTTGTTTGTCTTTAAATTTAAAGGCTGATTTGGTAAATTCGGCACTTCCTCCCTGATGTTTTTTCTTAAAGTTAGGATACTTAGTACGACCAGCAAAGAAGTTAGTAAAAGCTGTTTGTAAATGTCTTAACCCTTGTTGTAAAGGTACACAGCTTACCTCATTGAGAAAGTCTAATTCTTCTTGCTTTTTCCAATCGGTCAACATTGAAGAAGATTGAGCGTAGCCTACTCTTTCTTGTCTTTCGTACCATGCTTGTGTTCGTTCGTGGAGAGCTTTGTTGTAAACTAATCTTACACAGCCCAATGTGCGCCGCAATAGCGACTCTTGTTCGGGTGTGGGGTAAAATCGAAACGAATAGGCTTTTTCCATGTCTCACATTTTAGCATATATTTCGTAAATGTGCTAATATTTAACAGTAAAGCCGCCGTAAAACGGCGGGGTTTCAGACCCAAATTTTCGATGAGGGATGGTTTACTGGAGATGGCTAGGGATTATTTTCAGAATAGGATCGCCCCGCAAGCGGCCCGGATCGATCGCGACCCTAGCGCCCTACAATTAGCTTTACAGGGTATGGGCGATCGCTGTTTATTGGCTTTGCGTGTTCCGGGAGAATGGGGGGGTGCGGGATGGGACGAACGCACCTATCGACAATTCCAAATCCTCGGCGCTCGTTATTCCGGTGCTTTGACTTTTCTGCAAACCCAACACCAAAGCGCCGCTAATCAATTAGCCACCAGCAGTAACCAAGACCTGAAAAAGCTTTATCTCCCCAAAATGGTCCGGGGCGAAAAGCTAGTGGGGGTCGGGTTTTCGCAACTACGTCGTCCGGGGGAACCGATGATGAAAGCGTTTCCCGTGGCCAGCGGCTATCAACTCTGTGGACAGGTCCCCTGGGTGACGGGATGGGGCTTTTTTGAAGATTTTATCATCGGGGCGACCCTCCCAGACGGGCGATCGCTGTACGGTCTTTTACCGCTGCAGGATCTCCCCGGTCTGCAATGCAGTCCCCCCATGACATTATTATCGATGAGTGGGACTAATACGGTGAGCCTTACCATACAAGACTACTTTTTGTCAAGGGATTTTATTGTTAGTTTACAACCGGCAGCGGCGATCAAGGCCAGCGATCAAAAAAATGTTCTCCATCACGGTTTTCATGCCCTTGGCTGTGCTTGGGCGGGCTTAGATGTTATTTTTGGGGTTTATCGACAAAAGCGGCTAGAAAGCCTAAAAAATGCCCATCAACAGCTAGAAAAAGCCCTACTGTCCTGTCAAGAAAAAATGTTAAATTCCCACCAGGCCAGTTTTGCCGAAAAATTGCACTGGCGCGGTCGGGCGATTAATTTGGCTCTACAATGCGCTCAAGGGGCAGTGATTGCCTCCGGTGGGGCGGCGAATATTATTGATCATCCGGCGGGGCGAGTCTATCGGGAAGCTTTACAGTTTAGCGTTTCTGGACAAACTGGCGCGGTGATGGAAAACAGCCTAGGGCAGTTGCTCTGGCTGGGGGGTCAATGCTATGATTAGGGAGACTTTTGCGGGTATAGTTCAGTGGTAGAACGTCACCTTCCCAAGGTGAATGTCGCGCGTTCGAGTCGCGTTACCCGCTTCTGACGACAATTGATGTAATATATCAATTAACTGGCAAGATGGGCATGAGCAAGTTAACCCCTTTGGCTGTTAACCGTGCCGTCAAGCTGCCCTAGGGTAAAGATAATCCGCTACCATGAAACTAATTATCGGGGGACGTTACCAAGTTATTAAACCTCTAAGTCAAGGGGCTTTCGGTCAAACTTTTTTAGCCCAAGATAACTATCGCCCCGGCCGTCCTCAATGTGTGGTCAAACAGTTAATCCCCCAAGTGGTTAACGAAGTTACTATAGGATTATTTGAGAGTGAGGCCAGAGCTTTAGAAAAACTCGGACATCATCCTCAAATACCGCAATTTTTCGCCAGTTTTCAGGAAAATAAGTCTTTTTATATCGTTCAAGAATTTATCGATGGTCACGATCTTAGTCAGGAAATCTCTAAGGGTAAGCGTTTAGAAGAGAGTCAGGTAATTCAGTTATTAAAAGATATCTTGGAAGTTCTCGCTTTTGTCCATCAAAATAACATTATTCACCGAGATATCAAACCCCATAATATTATCCGTCGCCAAGAGGGCAAGCTAGTTTTAATCGACTTTGGCGGAGTCAAACAAGTGGGGACTCAATGGCTAAAAGCAAAACAGACCAGTGTGTCCATTGGGATTGGCACCCCTGGTTATATGCCTAGTGAACAGGCGCAAAATAAACCGCGATTGTCTAGCGATGTCTATGCCGTGGGAATCATCGCTATTCAAGCCTTGACTGGTCTCAAACCGACGCAATTTCCCGAAGATGCCGAAACCGGAGAAATCGCTTGGCGCGATCAGGCCGATGTTAGAGATGATCTAGCAGTTATTATCGATAAAATGACCCGTTATGACTGGCGCCAACGCTTTCCCTCGGCAGCAGAAGTTTTAGATGCCATAAAAGAGTTACTGCAATTGCGTCAGCAACAAGCTTTAGTGCGGGAAATTTCAGCAGAGGAGTTGTTTTATCGCGGTAACGCGCATCTCGATTTGGGGCAGCATCGCGAAGCAGTTCAATTGTATCAGCAGTCCCTGCGGAAAAAGCCCAATTTTGTCAATGCTTGGTATAATCGCGGTCTGGCCTTGCAACGATTAGGGCGTTTTCCTGAAGCTTTAGGGTCTTTTAATCAGGTAATTCAATTAGAGACTAATAATGCTCGGGCTTGGTTTTATCGCGGCATCGCTTTAGCTAATTTACGACAAATCAGTGATGCGATCGCATCTTTGGATAAGGCGATTCAACTGCAGCCAGATTATCTGGAAGCATGGCATTACAAAGGCATGATTTTCTGTCGGATGCAACGTTATGCCGAAGGTCTAGCGGCTTATAATCAGGCCCTGGCCATTAAATCCGATGCTAATGTTTGGTTTAGCAAAGGCGAAGCTTTACGGGAATTAGAACGACTCAGTGAAGCGGTCGCCGCTTATAATAAGGCTTTACAGTTACAATCCCAAAAGGCTGAGGCATGGTATCAACGGGGTTGTTGTCTCTACAAGTTAAAATGTTTCTCGGAAGCAGTGGTTTCTTTTAACCAAACCCTACAACTAGAGCCTAGCCATCAATTCGCTCTCCAACAACGGAATTTAGCCCTTAATCACCTGAAATTGTAGGCAGCGAGCCAGCATTTTGGGGGATTAATCCTGTTCCTCTAGCCATTTTTGCCAGATATCCGGACGACGTTCCTTAGTGCGATCGAGTTGTTGTTGATAGCGCCAATCGGCGATATCCTGATGATTACCCGATCGCAAAACCGGCGGCACTTGCCAGCCGCGAAAGACCGGCGGCCGGGTATATTGGGGATAATCCAATAAACCTGCCTCAAAACTCTCCAATTTCAACGATTCTGCCTTACCTACCGTCCCAGGTAACAACCGCGTCACCCCGTTAATAATCGCTAAAGCAGGGATTTCCCCACAAGTTAGGACAAAATCCCCTAAAGATACCTCTCTAGTCACCAAATGCTCACAAACCCGCTCATCTACCCCTTCATAATGCCCGCAGATGAGAATTAACTGCTGATAACTACCGGCCCAAGTTTTCAGTAAAGCTTGATTGAGAGGTTCCCCCTGGGGAGTCATCAGCACGATCTCCCGGGGTGGTAAAATTTCTAAAGACTCGATCGCCTCAAAAATTGGCTCTGGTTTTAATAACATTCCCACACCACCACCGTAGGGTTCATCATCGACACGACGGTGTTTATCGTGGGCAAAATCCCGGAGATTGACCAAATTTACCCTAGCGATGTCGCGTTCGAGAGCTTTTGCCAACAACCCCGACTGCAGCGGTGAAGTAAAAAAATCGGGAAAGAGAGTAATAATGTCAAACTGCACGGGGAAAATTAAGGCCTAGACTGGGATAGTGTTTAATGTATCATTTTGTCACGGTTCGATCGGTTAAAATCTTGCTAGTTTGGCGCTAGTCTATCTCGATAACATGATAGACTATGCTGTACTGTCTAGGGGTTTTTCTGGCTCTAGCTTGAGTGATCGAAGTCTAGCCTAGACTGAAAGTTAACTAACAGTCCGTCATTGCCAGTGGATCGAAGAAAATTGCTAAAATCGCCTCTACTATTGCTTGATGTCCCGAAAAATATTCCTAAACCGCATTTTTTTCCGTCAACCGTTCAGGGAAAATAACATTAAAATACTTGTCCATCTTCCCGAAAAACCTTCCATCCCTAAAAATGTCTATTCGTTCAGTGACATGATCATCGAGCTAGAAACCCAACACCACGAAAATCCTACCCCCATATCTCTCAAAACGGCGATTTTAGTCATTGGTGGTGCCGAGGATAAAGTCCACGGTAAAGAGATACTGCACACCTTTTGGAATCGCGCTGGGGGTAGCGAAGCAGTGATCGCTATTGTTCCCTCCGCTTCCAGAGAACCGGTTTTAATCGGCGATCGCTATCAGAAGATTTTCGAGGAAATGGGGGCAAAATACGTCAAAGTTATCGATATTCGTGATCGCGTACAGGGAGAAGACCCCCAATTCCAGGCCTACATCGAAGAATGTACGGGTGTATTTATGACCGGAGGCGACCAGCTGCGTTTATGCGGTTTGCTCTCCGATACCCCCCTGATGGAAAGAATCAGACAAAGAGTGCAACAGGGAGAACTAACCCTGGCCGGAACTAGCGCCGGGGCCGCCGTTATGGGTCATCACATGATTGCTGGGGGCAGCAGCGGGGAAGCACCCAATCGGGCCCTAGTGGATATGGCCATGGGATTAGGTCTCATTCCTGAAGTCATTGTCGATCAACACTTCCACAATCGCAACCGCATGGCCCGGTTAATGAGCGCTATCTCCGGTTATCCCGAACGTTTAGGAATTGGCATCGATGAGGATACCTGCGCTATGTTTGAACGGGATGGCACGATGACGGTAATCGGCTGCGGTACAGTGACGGTAATTGATGCCAGGGCAATGTCCCACACCAACCACCATCACGTCACCGCTAACGAACCCCTGAGTCTGCATAATCTGCGGGTACATATTCTTGCCTACGGTGATGGCTATCATCTCAAAAAACAGCAAGTGATCGCTAAATTAGGGTAAAAAAACTCCTGAAAAACTGTTTATAGTGAACAGTTTACTAATCTCGGAAAACCAGACAATAAACAACGGCTTCTTTGTGCTTCTCAACAGCGAACATCAGCTATATCGTCACTAACCCCGCCCTAAAAGCGACGGGGCTTGCCTAAACCAATTTAGGCGACGCAAGTAGAGACTACCGCATTGAGACACAATCTGGCACAGACCTCCGAATTCTTCCCTAGTTCGGATTCCCTCTCAGCTTTATTGGTAAAGCGTTGTTAGACAAGACATCTTGATTGTGTTGCGGTAAGGGACTTTAACTTCACTCTTAAGGATTATCTCCATGCCAAGAGTTCCTGTTATCTCAAAAGACGGAAAACCGTTAATGCCCACCAAACCCAGTCGGGCCAGACGGTGGATTAAGGAAGGAAAAGCTATCGGCAAATTCAACGACTTAGATATTTTCTATGTCCAGCTAACCGATGAACCTTCCGATAGTAAAACCCAACCAATTGCTATTGGTATTGACCCGGGTAAATTATTCTCTGGAATTGGCGTTCAATCCTCTCTTTTTACTCTTTGGAAGGCTCACTTAGAACTTCCTTTTAAACGAGTAAAAGAGCGCATGGACAATAGACGGTTAATGCGAAGAGGACGTAGAGGAAGACGGATTAACCGCCAACTTCCTTTTAATCTAAGAGCGCATCGACAAAAACGATTTTCAAATAGAAGAACAGGAAAATTAGCTCCCTCAATCAGAGCTAATCGTCAACTTGAACTTCGAGTCGTTTCCAAACTAACCAAAATCTATCCAATTACCGATATTTACTTTGAGTACATCAAAGCCGATATTGATCTAAATTCCGGTAGAAAAGGAGCTAAGTCGGGAGAAGATTTCTCACCAGTTATGGTGGGACAGAAATGGGCAATTGAGCAACTGTCTCAATTGGCAACAGTCCATACTCGCTTTGGTTGGCAAACCTCTAATCTCAGAAAGTATTTGCGACTAGAAAAGTCCAAAAATAAAGCAGAACAATCACCAGAAAGCCATGCTAACGATGGAATTGCTCTTGCCTGTTTTCAGTTTTTAGATTATTGGCCATTTCACAATTCTAATAGTCATGGATATGATTGGAAGGGTTCTGTTAAAGTAACAAACGCTCCCTTTGCTATTATTAAACGTCCTCCTATTAGTTGTCGTCAACGGGAGCAAGTCAAAGCTGAAGAACAAATAAACTACTTGACAAAAGCATCAATTGGGTATGGGATAGAGAAAAGAGTGGGGAAAAGACAAAAATGACTCCAGAGCAACAACAAGAACTTAACCAACATATTCAAGCGATAGCCAAGATTCTTCATCAGGAAGCTGAGGCTGAAAAAATCCAAACTTTAGAGGGAATAGAG
>NZ_JAPZSZ010000307.1:0-18489 GCF_027532095.1 Microcystis sp. LE19-195.1E | reverse complement strand
AACGGATAAAAGTAGCTAGGCTTCATCTTAAAGTATCAAGACAACGTAAAGACAAAGCAATTAAAGACGCTTTGGCGTTAGTCCAGTCTAATGATCTGGTAGTCTATGAAGCTTTAAAGGTAAGAAACTTAGTCAAAAACCGTAAGCTTGCCAAGTCGATTTCTGATGCTTCTTGGTATCAATTCACTCAATGGTTGAATTATTTTGCCAAGATTTATCGGATTGTTTGTGTTGCTGTGCCGCCGCATTTCACTTCTCAAGATTGTTCAGTTTGTGGGACGAGAGTGCAAAAAACATTAAGCACTAGAACTCATCAATGTCCTAACTGTAAAACAGTCTTAGATAGGGATCATAATGCAGCAATAAATATTCTTAAAAAAGGGTTACAATACTTGGGAAATTATCTCAACGGTACTGTTGGGCAAACAGAAACCGACCCAAACGCCTTGGGAGAGTCCGGCCTCTGGATTCTTAATGGAGACATTGAGAATCTAAGCTGTCTCGTTGAACAAGGAATTTCTAACAGCAATGTGGAAAGAATCCCCCGTCACAGCGTAGCTTGACGGTGGGAGTATGTCAAATCAACCTATACTTGGAGGAATCCATCATGTCCGTTCGTCTATACGTTGGTAATTTGCCCAAAGAATCCGTCGAGCGCGAAAAATTACAGGCGCTTTTTGCCGATGAAGGGGATACGATTACCACTAAAGTCATCAAAGATCGCAAAACTGGCAAATGTCGCGGTTTTGCCTTCGTTACCGTCCCTAGCGATGAACTAGCTGACCAGTTTATCGAAAAATACAACGGTCAATCCTTCATGGAAAACCCGATCAAAATCGAGAAAGCTCTCCCCCGGAGCAAGGGAGGTAAAGAAGAAGGAGAAGAAGCAGAAGGGCCGGAGGCCAGCGTAGAAACCCCGGAAAAAGTCGAAAGACCGACTCCGAAACCGACGACGGCAGCACCGCGCAAATCCAGTAGTGGTGGCGGCGGCGGCAAAAAACGCAAGGCTGAACGGGGTGGCAGTAGTACCCCGAAAGTTACCGGCGATGGTGACGCTTTACAGCCAGATCCCCGTTGGGCTAATGAATTGGCTAAACTCAAGGAAATGTTAGCAGCTCAGGCCACTAATCCCTAATTGCATTGACAAGAGGGCAACGGATAGCCGATAACTAAGAGGTTCAAAACATCGCTTTTAGGAATGTGCATCATGACAGCAATCGATCCGGTCATTCTCATGAAACAGGAGGTCGGTAAAGCCGCCGCTAATCTAGTTCAATCTCATTCGGTCGTGGGATTGGGAACTGGTTCAACAACGGCCTACGCGATCGAGTATCTGGGCGCTAGACTGCAAAGCGGGGAAATCAGCAATATTGTCGGGGTTCCTACTTCTTTTCAAGCGCAAGTTTTGGCTAGGAAGTACGGAATTCCCCTCACTACCCTCGATGTCATCGCAAAGATGGATATCGCTATCGATGGGGCCGATGAGGTGGATCCCCAGAAAAACCTGATTAAAGGCGGCGGTGCTGCCCATACTCAGGAGAAAATTGTCGATAGTCTCGCCGATATTTTTGTCGTGGTAGTGGATGGCAATAAGCTGGTGGATAAGTTGGGATCGACTTTTCTTTTGCCGGTGGAAGTGTTACCCATGGCCATGACTCCGGTGATGCTGAAATTAGAGGCCCTCGGTGGTAAACCTTCTCTGCGCATGGGAGTGAAAAAAGCTGGCCCCGTGGTGACAGATCAAGGCAATTTAGTTATCGATGTTAAATTTGATAGTATCGATGATCCGGCTGATTTGGAAAGAACTATTAATAATATGCCGGGGGTTTTAGAAAATGGTTTATTTGTCGGGGTTGCTGATCTGATTCTCGTCGGTGAAATTATCGACGGTAAGCCGGTAGTCCGCGAGATTAGGTAGGATTAATTATTCTTAATCTAATAGTGAAACAGGCCTGCGGCCTGTTTTGTTATTATGGGTATATACAGACAAAGAAAAAAGTCAAGGACGTTTTACCAGACCCATCGTTAGGGGGAATCGAGCAATTTTGGCTCAAATAATATTTGCTTTTAGCTAATAACAAATCTCTAGCTATTGCCAGAAGTCAATACCTTCGAGAGTTAACCCTCAGAATCGGAATTACCTGAAGCTAGGCAAGGGAGGTGATGTCGAGATGATTACACGAGATATCCCCAAAAGCGACAACCCGATCACGGACTGCTTTTCCCATCTGTACTAACAAAAATAGTTCTATAGCTGAACTGTATGTCTTTCGTTACTAATTCAATTTCATCGAAAAACTATGGGAGAATTAGAATCATTTCTATTCGAGTAAATCCCTTGACTAGAAAAGTTTTCAGCTTCGATATAATGATATAAGGGAGCATCTCACCTTTGTAACCCTTAAATCAGGTTTTTATGTCAAGCTATTTTGAAAGCCTTGCTAGAAAACAGTTTTAGGTATAAGTATAATTACTCACTTGCATAAATGAGATGCTCCCCGATATAGTATTATGTAGATTTCTATTATGAGTTACCTATATGAACACAAATAACGACCGAAAACACCTAAGATTATTGTCAATATTTCATTACATTGTGGGAGGAGTAATTGCTTTTTTCTCTCTTATTTTCTTGGGTCATTTTTTTATAGGAATAAGCATGATTACCTCCCCTGAATCATTCCCGATGGAGCCGTCGGGAGAGTTACCCCCCAAAGCATTTGGATATCTATTCGCCGCTCTAGGTGCAACAACAGTACTGCTAGGAGAAGCTTTAGCGATTTCTGCGATTTTTTCGGGTCGATTTCTCAGCCGTCACAAGAAATACTGGTTTTCTTTTGTGATAGCTTGCATCCTCTGCTTGTTCACCCCGTTGGGTACAATTCTCGGAGTCTTCACAATTATCGTCCTTTCCCGCCAATCGGTTAAGGAGCTATACGGACTTTCTAACAGCAACAATTTAGCCAGCAATCAGGATGACCGCGATTGACAGCAATGGTCTGTAAATAAAGGTTCATAAGCTTGAGATCGTATTATGGTAAGAATCTACTATCCGAGAAATCTTGAATTTTGACACCTTACAATTTTTTGGGCAGAACCATGGTTGGTACTTGGAAGCTGGTGGTGAATGGTTAGTAATTTATCAATTAAACCAAACAATTAAACCAGAAGATATGAGAAATTTTCTAGAGCAAACTACCGAGATATCGCAGCTATTTACTGAATGAGTAGCTTTAGTTTAGGGTTAAACTGCTGAGGTGACTAGAGAGTGGAAAGATAGGGAGAAAAACCTGATAACTGATAACTGAATAGGGCTGAAGGCTGGTGGCTATAGGCTAATAAAAAATATGTCCCTTTTTGACAGAAAATACTTGGGAAGATTGCAACCAACGGGACTCAAAAGAACTGAGATGAGTGGTGGTAATTAAAGTTTGAAAACGGTCTTCGATCGCATCTAATAATTGATTTTGTCGTTCGATATCTAATTCCGCTAAAACATCATCGAGGAGTAGTAGGGGAGGTTCCCCGATAATCTGCTCTAATAACTGTAATTCCGCTAATTTCAAGGCTAAAACTAAGGTTCTTTGTTGTCCTTGGGAACCGTAGGATTTAGCGGGGTTTTGGTTAATTAAAAAATCCACTTCATCCCGGTGGGGACCGACTACCGATGTCCCTAGTTGTTTCTCTGCCAAACGACGGGTTTCAATCTTATCTAAAAAAGCCCTTTGTACCCCATTGACATCATCTTCTACCCAAGGCACATTGGGAATATATTGTAATTCTAAAAATTCGGTTTTTCCGCTAATACTTTCGTGCCATTTTTGGGCTAAAGGAATTAATCTTTGCAGGACTCGCGCCCTTCTTCTCGTTACTCTTGAACCAGTTTCTGCTAGTTGTAAATCCCAGAGTTTTAGTTGGGATAAATCCCCATAAACTTTTCCCTCTAATTCCTGTTTACGAATCTCTTTTAAGAGGGCATTTCTTTGTCGTAAAACCTGATTATATTGCTGTAAAATATGAACGTATAGGGGTTCTAATTGAATTAATAAAGTATCTAACCAATCTCGGCGAGCTTCCGGACCACCGCGCACTAAATCCAGATCGAGACTAGAAAATTGTACCGCATTAATCACGCCCAAAAAATCGAGATGACGGCGCAGGGGTTGACGGTCGCGGATCACGGTGCGACGACCGGAAGAACGGAGAATTAAACTTAATTCTGATGCCCCATAAAGACGATTAACCCTAGCAAAAATTCTCGCCTCCGAGTCCGATTCTAGCACCAGATCCCGATCCTTGCTGACTCGATGGCTCTTGAGAGTGGCCAAAAGTTCGATCGCTTCTAGTAAATTGGATTTTCCCTGAGCATTATTGCCCAATAATATTGTTTTTTTGGACTCGAATTTTAGCAACTGTTCGGCATAATTTCTAAAACTGTGAAGATGTAGGTGTTCGAGATACATTGCAAGTTGGGGGTTAGCTGTTGGGGGTTGGGGGTTGGGGAAGTGGGGTGTGGGGGAGTGGGGAGAAAACAACTGATAACTGATCACTGATAATGGCAGCGGTTTAGGGTTAAGTGAATTTGGTATAATTGCCCTTAACAATCAATATTTTATAGTAGCTTTTACCTTGAAAATTCCTTTTTTGCCTTTAAAACAGACTGAAAGTCTATCTAAACTCGCTTTGATTGCTATACTCGCTTTTGATGCTTCTGTGTCTCTCGCAGGACAATTTCCCGATGGCAGAGTATTTTTTGAGAGTTCTCCCACTCTAGTTAATTTCTTCGCTACTTTCCAATCCGTGCGTACTTGGGGGGCAAAATACTATCTTACCATCGCTCTACCGCCGTCTCTCGGGGCGCCCTTGGGTAAAGTAACCATACAACAGCAGCCTAATATTCAAACTATTGCTTTTCTTCTCGATCAAACCTTTGCTTTTCTTGGCGATCGCAATCAGCGAGGCGAAAAATTAACCCTAAAATCCACTACTTTTGACCCCAATACTCAGACGATTACGGTCATTTTTGATCCTCCTGTCCCCCCCGGTAATACCGTTTCCATCGGTCTGAAACCAGTACGAAATCCCGATTATGGTGGTGTCTATCAGTTTGGAATTACTGCTTATCCCCCCGGGGAGAATTCTCCCGGATTATATCTAGGTGTCGGACGTTTAGCAATTTATGAGGCTGGCGATCGCTGGTAGTCCGTTCCGCGTCTAAAAACAGTAATCAGTGAACAGTAAACAGTAAACAGTAAAAAGACAGTAGGAAACTTCTATTTAATACTGCACACTTAAAAACTCACATCTGATAACTGTTAACTTACCCACTGATAAGTAGTTGGACAAAAGTAAAGTTAACTGTGGGGTAAGGAGTCGGTCGTCAGGAGTCGGTCGTCAGTAAGAATTGCGGCAATTTACATTTCTTAAGATAGACAACAGAATTTATGTCCGACTACTTAACTGATCACTGATCAATAGGAATAGGTGCAGCCTTAAATCAAAAACTGTAACCCCTAAATTATCATCGGCAAAAGTTCCCTGAATTGGTTGTCCATTTAAAGTCAGGCATTAAGCTTTTGCTTGACCCAAATTCGGAATTGTTTTAATGCCATTGCACTACCTATTTTTTGACTATTTTGTAGCGTTTCTGGAATTTTTTCTATTAGATTAAATTGAGGAAATAGTCGGCTTTGGCAAGATTCAACATATTCTGATCCTTGCAAAACATTGATTTCCAGTCTCTCTCCATTATATCGCCACAATTCAGGAACACCCAATCGCTCATAATTATTAAATCGGGTTCGCTTAGTAATATCAATTTCAATGGCTAAATCGGGAGGGGGATCAATAGCCAGATCAAGTCGCTTTTTTCCCCTGACAGCAGCACAATTTTCGATATAAAAAGACTCATCTGGTTCTATTCCTTGATCCATTTGCTGATTTTTAAAGGTTGTCGATCCAGCGGGTTCATAGTCTAACTCTAATTCATCCAGGAGAACTTTAACCAAATCCCCGATTAAAACTTTGGTATTTTCATGAATAAAAAGAGGAGTCATTGCTTCTAAAGTTCCCTGACTATAAGATAGACGAATTGACCGTCGATCTCCCAATTCGTCAAGAATTTTTTCATAATCTTGCCAAGTGAGTGAAGTTAACAACAGGCGGTCGCCTGGGGTAACAGTTAGTTGTTTTAATGCTAATAACATCAGAATTTGTCGCCTAAGTTGTTATGATTGGGCGGTTTAGTCAGTATTTAACTTTTTTCTACCTTAGACTATATATAGCAGTTTTCATCAGAATGAGGCATGGGCAAGGGGCTTAAACTCTTTGTTGGCAAAACTTGTCGATACCTCAGTAACGTGAAAAGCTCTATATGCAAACTGAAAACTCAAATCTGATCACTGATCAAGGAGAACTTCCCACCCGTCTGAGTTTTAGAAAAATTTAACTTTATTCAATCCATGAACATCTGTTCAGATGTTATACTAAAGTCAGTAAAGAAGTTCAGAGGTAGTAACCATGATCGCTGTCACCACCATGAAATGTGCTTGTGAATCCTGTAAGTGTGTAGTATCGATCGCCGATGCCATCAAAGAAAACGATAAATACTACTGTTGCCAAGCTTGTGCCAATGGTCACGTTAACGAGAACGAGAAAGGCGGTGGACACCAGGGCTGTTCTTGCAGTCAAATTTAGTTATTGGGGAGAAGGGGACAAGTATCGGCATGGAAGATTTGATCGATACCTCCCTTTCTCAACTTTCCCTTAATAACCGATCAGGAAAAAACATGGCCATAGAGAAAATAGTGCCGGTTTGTGGGGAATCCCATCACCAAGAGGCGAAATTCCAGCACTTGCAGGGATTAGAACTAGAAAAAGCCCAAAAAATGGCCGAATTTTTCAGCCTTTTGGGGGATGCCAACCGCCTCAGAATTCTGTCGCTTTTAGCCAAACAAGAATTATGTGTTTGTGACTTAGCCGACGACTTAGGGATGAGTGAATCGGCCGTATCGCACCAGTTAAGAACCCTAAGAGCCTTAAGATTAGTTAAATACCAAAAACAGGGACGGAGAGTCTTTTATCGTCTTGCCGATCATCATGTTCTTGACCTTTATTACGCGGTCTCGGAACATTTAGAAGAGCCAGCGGACGAGGATTAAAACAGTCCCAAAGCGGGTAAAACAAACTGTAAAAGCAGAGAACCAATCCCCTGCACCATTTGATCTAATTGAGCATTGCCACCACCTTGTTCTTGCGGTTTTCGGGCGATTTCCATGCCTTTAATAAAATTCTCTGCCGCTTCGTAACCGGGGGTGTTACCTTGCCGTTCAAAGAGAGTCGAAGCCATTTGAGCGTCCTGGGCCGCTAGAGCATTTTGTCCCAGACGATAGTGAGCCATGGACCGGGCCAGATAAGCTGGAGCATATTCCGAGTTAATTGTCAAGGCCTTATTAAAATTTTCTATAGCGGCGCTGGTGCGTCCCTGTTTTCCTTCCACCATTCCTAGTCCGTAGAATAGTTCAGGAGTACCGGCACTACTGGGAATTCCCACCGCACCCTGTACATAGGCAGTGTCTAGTTTGGTGTTGTCGAGGTTAGCATTATTGAGATAAGTGCCTCTTAAATCCGCACCCGTCAAGATTGCCCCGGTTAAGTTCGCTCCAGTGAGATTAGCACCAAAAAGAGAGGCGCCGGTTAAATTTGCCCCACTCAGATCCGCCCCACTTAAATTAGCTTGACTAAGATTGGCCCCGACGAGATTGGCCCCATTTAATTTTGCCCCGACTAGATTCGATTGCACTAACCCCGAACCGCTCAGATCGCATTGGGGACATTTTCGGGTGGATAATAATTGCTGTAGGTGGTTTAAATCTTCCGTCTGACCAACTAGGGAGAAGTTCAGGGGAAGACTGAGGACGAGGGTGAGGGCGATCGATTTGTACATAGTTGAAAAATAAATCTATTTATTATTACTGATAATAACCATGCGATCGGGGCTAATCGCTTAACTAGATTCTGCTTGAGAAATCAGCCCTTGTCCACTAAAATAGAAGATTAGAGGCTCTTAAGGTCAGAAGAAGCGACAAAATCGAGATTTGTTACCTTTTCAACAGCAAGTTTTTTAGAGGAATTTCCCTATTTCATAATGACTACTCTACACGGTAATTGGCTGATTCGTTCGCAAGATAGTGTTTTTTTTCTTTGGGGTGAACAGTGGCAAGGGAAGGAATTAAGTGAAACAAAGGAAAATCATCCTTTTTGTCTAGAATCTGGGGCATTAGCCCAATTTATCGAGAAATTTTCTCCTCAGCTTAACCGGTATTCTCCAGAATCAATCAAGCTCAGTTTACCTAGTTATTCCCCCCCTAGGAAAAAATATTTTTTACCGCTGCTGTCGGGGCAAATTCTCGAACCCACAGCTAAATCCTTGTCTTGGCAACCATGGCAGGTATCGGGATTAACTTTTTCTGCGGGGATGATAGTGCGGTTATGGGAGAAATTACCCCTAGCTAAGGCCGAATTTATCGGCAATGATCTACGATTTTGGCTGTATTTGCACCGTTGGAGTTTAGATTTATTCGCAAGGGGGAAATTTTTAGCGGGAATAAATCAGGGTGAAAGTTGCTGGTATCCCCTGCTAGATAGTACCATCGATCGCACTCGTTTAGCTAAGTTTATCCAAACCATTCCCCCGGTCTGTCTTGCCTATCAAGAAAATAGCGAACCACAAACAATTATTCTCGATTGCTTGAAAAATATTGTCGATGCTCGTTTGCGACAAAAGATAGATAGTAGTGTTAATATTTCGCCGTCATTGATGGTAAAACCATGGCTACAATCTTTAAGCGGTGATCATCATGAGATTGCTTTAGAAGCCAAGAATTTACAGCGTCTAGAAAATGCTTATCATAACTGGGTGTTTCCTATCCAAGAAAGTTTGGTTAATGGCAATAATCGCCAATTAATCGAGAATCAATACCGTGTCTGTTTATCTTTACAACCTCCCAGTCTAGGGACAGTGTGGAAACTCACCTATTATTTACAAGCGTTAGATGATCAAGAATTTCTCATTAGTGCCAAGTTGATTTGGTTAGAGGGTAAAGAAAGTTATCATAGTTATCAAAGAGTTGTCAATAATCCTCAGGAAATTCTCTTAAAAGGATTGGGATTAGCGGCGCGATTGTACGAACCAATTAGAATTAGTTTAGAGCAAAGACACCCGGAGGAATGTTCTCTTGATTCGCTCGAAGTTTATCAGTTTATTCGCTCGATCACTTGGCAATTGCAAGAGCAGGGATTAGGGGTAATTTTGCCAACGGGTTTAACTGCCGGTAGTAATGAACAAAGATTAGGAATTAAGATTGCTGCCACTGTCACTCCCAAAAAAGGAGAAAGATTAAGTTTAACCAGTTTGTTAAACTTTCAGCTTAAATTAGTGGTAGGGGAACAGGAAATATCGAAAAAAGATTTTGATAAGTTATTAGAGAAAAAATCGCCAGTGGTGGAAGTGGGAGGCAAATGGTTAATCCTACAACCTACGGATGTCAAAGCAGCTCAGGCAATTTTAAATAATACCATCGCTCCCCTGAATCTCTCGGTGGAAGATGCCCTGCGCTTGAGTTCAGGAGATAATAATCTAATTGCTAAACTGCCGGTAGTTAATTTCCAAGCGGAGGGAGCATTAAAGGAATTAATTGATAATTTAAATAACAATCAAGGGATTCAATTAATCAACCCACCGCGGGAATTTCGGGGGGAATTACGTCCCTATCAAATCAAGGGAGTTAGTTGGTTAGCTTTCCTAGAAAAGTGGGGTTTAGGTGCTTGTTTAGCCGATGATATGGGTTTAGGAAAAACCCCGCAATTAATCGCTTTTTTACTAGCATTAAAAGAACAGGATATGTTAGTTAATCCCGTGTTAGTGGTGGCTCCCACTTCCGTGGTCAATAACTGGGAACATGAATTAAGAAAATTTGCTCCCACCCTGACAGTTTTTGTGCATCATGGCGAAAAAAGATTAAAAGGTCAAGCTTTTGCTCAAGAGGTAAAAAATAAATCGGTTGTTATTACCAGTTATCCTTTAATCTATCGCGATCTGTCCACTTTAGAAGCAGTACAATGGCAAGGTTTAGTTTTAGATGAAGCTCAAAATATTAAAAACTCTACGGCTAAACAATCCCAAGCAGTGCGAAAAATACCCGCAGGATTTCGGATTGCCTTAACGGGAACTCCCGTAGAAAATCGCCTGACGGAATTATGGTCAATTTTGGATTTTCTCAATCCCAATTTTTTAGGAACTCAAACATTTTTCCAGCGTCGTTTTGCCCTTCCTATTGAAAAATACGGCGATCAAGAATCCCTGCATAATTTACGTTCCCTTGTCCGTCCCTTTATTTTACGGAGATTAAAAACCGATAAAAATATTATTGAAGATTTACCAGAAAAACAGGAAATGAATATTTTTTGTGGTTTATCGAAAGAACAGGGACAACTTTATCAACAATTAGTCGAGACAACCCTCCAGAAAATTGAAGAAATTCAAGGAATTCAGAAACATGGATTAATTTTAACCTTGCTAATGCAACTAAAACAAATTTGTAATCATCCCGCCCATTTTTTGAAAGAAAATAGTTTAGAAACCAGTCAAAGATCGGGAAAATTATTACGTTTAGAAGCCATGGTAGAGGAAGTGATAGCAGAAGGCGATCGAGCTTTAATTTTTACACAATTTGCCGAGTGGGGAAAACTCCTACAAACCCATCTCCAGAAAAAATTAGCCGAGGAAATATTATTTCTCTCCGGTTCTACCAAAGCAAAAGATCGGGGAGAAATGATCGAGCGCTTTCAAAATGATCCCCAGGGACCAAAGATTTTTATTCTCTCCCTGAAAGCGGGGGGAACAGGATTAAATTTAACCCGCGCTAATCACGTTTTTCATATCGATCGTTGGTGGAATCCGGCCGTAGAGAATCAGGCCACCGATCGCGCTTTCCGCATCGGACAAAAACGCAATGTTCAGGTGCATAAATTCATCTGTACGGGAACCCTAGAGGAACGCATTAATGAGATGATCGAAAGCAAGAAACAATTAGCGGAACAAACCGTAGATGCTGGGGAAAATTGGTTAACAGAATTAGATACCGATCGCCTGCGAGATTTATTATTATTAGATCGATCGGCAATTATTGATGAAGAAGAACCCGATTAGAAGCGAACCACCTGATAAACCGTGGAACCATTCTCAAACAGAGGCTGATAGTAGATACCGCTACAATTGTAATAAAGCGTATTGTCAGCCGTGATTGTGGTGCAGCCGTCCGGGAGATAGGTGACAATTGCGCCGATGGGAGGGGCCACCACCGTGTAGGAACTACCGCTAGGCTGAAGATAGATGCCGTCCGAGTAAATGTAGGAAGTGGAACCCACATAGACGGTATTGTAGTAGGGGGGGAGAGTAGCGATCGCTGAACCGATGACTAGGCCAGTGGTTAACCCCACCCAACCCCAACCCGGGGGGACGTAATAACCGCCACCGTACCAACCGCCACCACGCCAGTAACCGTTGCGATTATCGTCAATAAAGTTCTGACGGTTCTGTTGGCGATCGCTAACCTGCTGCTGCCGTTCCCCCTGTCTTTCCGTGCGTTCCCCTTGACGGATATCGGTTCTTTCGCTGCGTTCCCCCTGTCTTTCCCCCTGTCTTTCGGTGCGTTCCCCTTGACGGGTTTGTTGACTGGTTTGCCGTTCCCCCTGTCTTGCGCTGCGTTCCCCTTGACGGTTTTGTTGACTGGTTTGCCGTTCCCCCTGTCTTTCCGTGCGTTCCCCTTGACGGGTTTGTTGATTAGTTTGCCGTTCTCCCTGTCTTCCAGAAAAATCTCTAGAGGGTTGGGAACGATTACTAAAATTCCCTCGGTTTTGCAGATCACTACTGCGGTTAACCCGTGGGGAAGCTCCACCACCGCCACGACTACCACCACCACCGCCACGACTACCGCCACCACCGCCACCGCGAGCGTCCACATAATCCGTTACCAGTAAACTTGTACCCAAGAGGAGGGCGGCAAGAACACATAAGTTTTGACATAAAGATCTTTTCATGGCCCGGACTCCTTGATTTTTTTATTCGCCTTGGCTGCTTATCTTCCCAGATTATTTTCTGCAAGCGTTCGACGGTTTCTGGTGCAAAAAAAAACGCTCTCCTGTTTCTACACGAACTCTGGCGGGAACATTTTCTATAATAAATCTGGGTTGGGTTCATAATTAATATCGCTCTTCTGGGACTTTTGAGAATGTCCCTGTCAGAACAGAATCGGCTTAATTCTTCTGAGAACATCCTGGATCAACTGTTCTGGACACTTGCCGATAAAGCTCGCTTTTCTCGCTCGGAAGTCCAACGATCGCAGTTGATCTACCATGATAACTCCTGTCACCGCCTCTCCATCTGGAATCTTGACGTAGAAAGGGTTCTGGCGTTGCGTATTGCTCACCGGGCAGACAAAGGCAAAACCAATCTTGCGATTAAAATCAATATGGCTTACCACCAGTGCTGGACGATTACCCATTTGCTCATGCCCAATTTGTGGGTCAAAGCTCAACCGCACGAAATCTCGACGTTCTGGAATGTATGTCACCAAACCTCCTCTCCCATTGGCCGTCCCCAATCCACTTCCGGCTCAGGTGATTCAACAACCTCAGCCAGTAGTTCTTCTAGGCTTAACTCAGGCAAGGCTTGAATTAGCTCAATTACTAGCTTTCCGTTTTCCACAGAACATTCAACAACGTCCTTAGGATTGAGGTTCAGTGCCTCCACCGCATACTTGGGAATCCGAATCGCTAAAGAATTACCCCAGCGTCCAATCTGCGACTTCATGATCCCACCTCGAATTCGTTAGATATTCAAAGTATATCAAAACGCTGATTTAGGGGAATACCGACAAGCGATCGCATTTTATGAACGGGCTTTATGGCTGGGATTGATTATCCCTAGGGGGTAGAAGTTCGATAGGGATCGACTCTGATCCCGGTTGGAAAGTGAAAGTATCGGCGGGTGTACTGGGATTAAAATTCCAGTCGGATAATATTGCCGTGTACTGGGGTGAACCGGGTGGAGTTTTATAGGTAATAATCGCTTTCCTCAGTAGGGGGGGGGCATCTGGCGTGACCCAGATTTGATAATCGCGATCGCTACCGAGCAGCAGCAGGTGATACATCGGTTCGCGGTTGACCATGTCGTTGCCGATAAAAATAATTTGCTTGACATCGGCCATTAGATCTGCACAGGGATCGTTCGCCGCTAGATTTGACATGGGAATGCTGATCCCGTACCTTTGCTCTACTTGGTCTAAGGCTTCATCTAGAGTATTTGGTGCTGGTTTCGTGACGTATAGATCCCGTTCCAGATCCGCGAGGGTGAAGGTTTTACCGTCGTAAAAAAAGCGGGTAACTCGTTCATCCCCAGTGTAGTCCGAGCGCAGGCGATCGGGTTTCTCTACCCAGATGTTTTGATAGGCACTGTACTGAACTTTCGCCCCGGAGTCGAGTATATCGTCATAGGTGACATCCATCTGGACGGTGAACGATCGCTGTTTGGTTAAATTAGCACAGAGTTGCTCGATCACCTGTTCCGCCGTTTTTGGGCGGATTTCCTGGGATAGAGTCGGTATTTCCGCCAAGACTCCTGCGGCGGCGACCCAAGGCAAAAGTAAAGAAAGAATCGGGATAAAGCGACGCATAATCATCTAATATTCTCCAAGGCGATGGATTGTTTTGGTTAACGACCATTGTGTAAACTGACTAAACGAGCGATAAAAACGGCGGGATAGAGAACTCCAGTCATTCCTTCTAAATTGGCTAGAACTCTAGCGACTTTACTGGTAGGAACTATATCACCGTAACCAACCGTGGCCAGGGTAGTAAAGCTGAAATGAAGTAGATCCGCCTGGTTGACGGTTTTAGCGGCGGAGCTAAAGGAATCGGGTTCAAAAATCTGGACGATACTATAAGCGGATGCCCAGAAAAATCCTAGGAGAAAATAGACACAAATTCCCCCTTTGATGATATCGGATGTTACCTGTTCGGCGAGAATTAATTCTTGTAAAATCGAGTACACGCATAAACTAATAAAAGCTAGAGAAATTAATGTACTAGACAGATCGAACCAACCGGTTAAATCCCTATAAATAGGGATAATCGTGCCGAATACTCTCAGGATGAGGGCAATTACAAACAGACCGATATTACATCTTAAAGCCAATTTACTGCGATCGATCTGATAGACGGCGATGATCACAGAGAGGGAGAAGAAAAAGAAAACTAGCAAATCTCCGAGGGGTAGATATACTAAAAATGGGTAAATAATGTAGAGCAAGACTAGATTTGCCAGCAGCCGATTGTATTTATTTTCTGTTGCCCGCATCAATTGACGGAATTTCATAGCAGCAAACCTTTAATTGGTAATATTTCCTCCTGCTAATTAATTTTAAGGCTATTTATCTCCTATCTTCTTTCTAAATTTTCTTGCCTAATTGACGCTCCCATCGCACTCAAGCACTTCAGGATTCCCTGTTCATCCAGTTACCTTATCTATTAAGCTTTCACTTAATAGACAGTGGGTAGTCTGTCCGAGGGCTTGAATTTCTGTCCGCCCGACGGTATTTGCCCGTGCGAGAATGTTTATAGCGGCGTTTTCGTCTCTATCCAAGACACACCCACAAGAACAAACCTGAGTTCTTACAGATAATGTTTTCTTGACGATATTACCACAACTAGAACATTGTTGGCTAGTATATTGTGGGTTCACCGCTACCACAAACTTCCCGTGTATTTTCCCAAAGTAGTCTAGCCAATCGGTGAACATTGACCAGCTTGCATCTTGAATAGATTTAGCAAGCTTGGGATTTTTCACCATATTAGATACCTTCAAGTCCTCATAGACTACCAAATCGTTAGATTGGATTAACGCTTTTGCTGTCTTGACGGCAAAATCTTTGCGTTGTCTAGAAACTTTTAGATGAAGGCGAGCTACTTTAGATTTCTGCTTTAACCTTTTTGGTTCTTCGGTTTGTGTTATGCAATGGACGGGAGTTATAAGGGGTGAAACCCTTATATAGAAAGACATTGCTTCGATTTTTGCCAATTGTTTTCAATCTAGAACGAGCTAATCAATTAAGTACCTTGCCAGATAAGGATTTAGCCGATTTCTGCCCCCTGATCGAACCATACCAAGTAACGAAGAACCACCTTTTTTGGCTTCCCTTTTTCTTTTTTGAGAGTTTACGTTGAGCCTTTTTTAGTCTTTTTTCAGACTTACGAAGAAACCGTGGGTTATCAATTTTATCCCCATTAGAGTCGGTTAAGAAATGGGGCTCTTCGGTTTTTGTTATGCAATGGACGGGGGTTATAAGGGATGAAACCCTTATATAGAAAGGCATTTAGCGATTTTTGTCAATTGTTTTTGATATAGAGCGAACTAATCAATTAAGTCTCTTACCAGATAAGGATTTAGTCGATTTATGCCCCCCCTATCGAACCATACCAAGTAACGAAGAACCAATTTTATTTTCTTGGAAGATTTTGTAGAGTGAGCATCGCCCACAATTTGCTTTGTTCTTATGATTTATTCAGAGGATTGTCAATGATCGCCATCGGAGACCGTCAACTCTTTAATTAATACTTGTCACTATCTTAAGAGCATTTTTTTGTATCGTCAATACATATATCCCACATTCCGCACCCTCAACTGTCACATAAGCTGTCCCCCTCCAGAGACTTGAGTAAAAATACTTAGCTGGTGAAGGTTTTCTCGGTGGCCGCTAGGGGGGTCTTGAGACCCCTAATTATGAAAAAATAGGAATTGTTGGAAAACTGAGGCGAGTGGACTGTTCGACCATGAATCAATCAACAGAAATTGAAGTCAAAAATCTAGACCATCTGGGATTAGTAGCCGGAATTATCGATGAAATAGGAATCGTTGAAATTATCAACGAACAAGTCTCAATTGAGCGAGGAGAAATTGTCACAGCGGGGCAAGTCGTGAAAGCAATTATCCTGAACGGATTGGGATTTGTCTCCCGGGCCTTGTATTTATTTCCTCAATTTTTTGAAGATAAAGCAACCGAACATCTGCTGGGAGAAGGCATCGAACCCAAACAATTAAATGATGATAAAATTGGTCGAGTAATGGACAAACTTTATCAACTGAATGTTTCGGTCATTTTCCTACTCATTAGTTTAGCCGCCGTCAAAAAATTTGGTGTAGCAACCGAGAATTCCCATTTAGATTCGACTTCTCTATCAGTAGAAGGAGAATATAACAAGGAATACCCAACAGTAGAAATCCTGAAATCAGGAGCAGTGGGAGAAGAAATTGAAACCAGACAACAGCCAATAAAAATTACCTACGGATACTCCCGCGACCGACGACCTGACTTAAAACAATTTATGATTGACTTAATCGTAAGTGGGGATGGAGATGTACCTTTATTCCTGAAAGTAGGGGACGGAAATGAAGCGGACAAAGCGGTTTTTGGTCAAATCGCCCGAGAATTTCAAAAACAAGTTGACTTTGACAGTTTAATAGTCGGCGATAGCGCCCTCTATAGCAAAGAGAATTTAAAACTAATGAGAGAAATGCGTTGGTTGTCTCGAGTCCCCTTCAGCATTAAAGAGGCTCAAGAGTTAGTCGATAGCATCTCAGAAAAAGAGTTAACCGATGCTCCCAATACCGGGTTATTCCTGGCGGGAAACCATCTCTAACTATGGGGGGATAGAACAAAGATGGTTGCTAGTTGAAAGTCAAGCTAGAAAAGAATCAGACTTGAAAAAATTAGAGAAAAAAATCGAGCAGGAAAAGAATTCTGCCCAAGAAAAAATCCGGCAACTATCCCGAAGAGAATTTGAGAATAGAGCGGTGGCGTTGGCGATAGTCAAGGGATTATCTGACTCCTTAAAATCTCATCAGTTAACGGAGATTAAAGTCAATCTCATTCCGCCTGAGTCTCAGCAGTCAAAACTCAAATCAAAAGACGATTTATCCTCTCAAAGCTATCAAGTTCAAGCCGAATTAGAGTTGAATTTGCCAGCGATTGAGAGGCTAAAGAAACGAGCAGGACGATTCGTTTTAGCAACTAACGATTTGGAGAAAAAACGATTAAGCAGTGAGGATATACTCAAAAAATATAAAGGGCAACAAGCTCCAGAAAGAGGATTTTCTTTTCTCAAAGACCCCTGCTTTTTTGCCCACAGTGTCTTTCTCAAATCTCCCCATAGAATCGAGGTCATGGCCATGCTCATGGGCTTGTGCCTGCTGGTTTATACTATTGGTCAAAGACAACTTCGTCTGAACTTAAAACAGCAGGAGACGGGACTGAAAAATCCGTTGGGTAAGTTAACTGACCGACCAACATTACGCTGGATATTTCAGAACTTTCAAGGGATTCATCTCCTACGTATTCAAGACAATCAACAGATTAGCAACTTAACGGATGAGAGGCGCAACATTTTGAGATTTTTTCCCAAACCTTGCCAGGAATATTATCTCTTATCTTGACCAGATGGATTGACTTCAAGGGGTGACAAAACTTAAGCACTACTCGAACATCTCGACGCTAGATGTTAAGTCTGATTGCCCAGCCATTCTCAACAAGCACTGTTTATTGCGAATGACCGGGGGAACTCTGAAATTTTCGGCTTAGTTGCTGGCAGCTTGCCGCCAACTCACTCCTCTAGATAAGTATTTTGACTCACGCTCCTTCCTCTTTTGAGACGTTGTGACACTTAGGGTGCGGAATGTGGGCTTTAACATTTATGTAGATTATGCTAAAAAAGACTGAAATGCCTATAGGAAAAAGGTTTCGACTCAATAAAGTCTAGAAGAAAGGCACAAAAAAGGGTAACTGCCGAGGCTGACGGGGTGACAAGCAGATTGAAAGTGAGACACTAGGCTTCAACCTCGTTGTCATAAGTAGTCGTGCAAAATAAATTTCCTAGTGAAGAAAGGCAAAAGGCAAGAGGCAAGAGGCAAGGGGGGGTTAGATTTGTGTAATTAATTTTGCTTAGGTACTTACCAAATTTCTAAATCCATGACAGACATCCACGCTCGAATGCTTGCCAAGCCTGCATTCGTTGTGACGCAAATAAAGAAAAATGGTATCACCCCTTCGGATAGTTTAGTTATTCGGGTGACGAAACCCCATCTGGTTTATCAAAAATTCCAGCTAAAAAATCCGGCTCTTCGTTACTCTTTATGCTAAATCAACAGACAAGATGCCAAGATAACATACTTCTAACCCAAAAATTCCGAAAGTTTCTAAAGCCATAGGCTCTCCGTTTTATTAGTTTAAGTTTATTGTTGATTCCCTCGACCACCCCATTCGTTGTCCTTCGCTCGAAATAACTAATGATTTCTCCAAACCAGTTTCGGATTGTTTGACAACTCTTGGTAAAAACACTGGAGGATTTTGCCAACCATTCCGAGATGGATAGCATTCC
>NZ_JAPZSZ010000182.1:0-1564 GCF_027532095.1 Microcystis sp. LE19-195.1E | reverse complement strand
GTTTTAATGAAACCATTGCTACCGGAGAGGGAGATGATACGATTAACGGGGGCCGAGGACAAGATAACGTCAATGGTGGGGATGGAAATGACCTATTAATTGTCAACTACTCCAGTAACACCTACGCGGGGACAACCACCTTTCCCGCAGGAATAAGTAGCAGTATTTTTGAGAGTGGTGGGGATTGGAGTGGTTCTTTTAGTGCCTATACTAATAGCAGTGGTAATTCTGACTACGTTTCCTTCTCTAATATAGAAAAGTTTCAAATTACTGGAACTAATGCTGATGACACCATCACCACTGGGGGAGGTAATGACATCATCACAGGGGTTAACCCTAACAGTAGCACCCCAGGAAAAGGAGAAATTGATTCTTTAACAGGAGGAGCAGGAAGTGATAGATTTATCCTTGGTGACGTTAACTGGATTGGTTACGATGACGGTAATACAACTAATGCAGGGATAAACGATTATGCCAATATCATTGACTTTGATGCAGATGATGTTATTCAACTTCGCGGTTCAAGTAGTGATTACCTCTTGACGGTTTCTGGGACAACTACTAATCTCTACATTAATAAACCTGGCTCTGAACCTGATGAACTTATTGCCATTTTACGAGATCGAATTGGATTAAGTCTAACTGCTAGTTATTTTAGCTATGTTTCTAGTCCGACTCTTCCCAGTATTACTCTTGCAGTTGCTCCCAGTAGTGTCACCGAAGATGGGACAACAAATCTGGTTTATACCTTCACCCGCAACGGTGTAACAACAAATGCTTTGACAGTCAATTACACCCTCGGAGGGACAGCGACTCTTAATACCGACTACACTCGTACCGGGACTACCAATACAGTCACCTTTGCCGCTAATTCAGCGACCGCGACTGTAATCGTTGACCCCACTCCTGACACAACTGCTGAAAGTAATGAAACTGTTATTTTAACTCTTGCGACCGGGACAGGTTATACAGTTGGGACAACTACCGCAGTGACGGGGACAATTACCAATGTCCCCGCTACCAGTGTCACCTCGCAACTCTCCATCAATGACATCACCGTGGTGGAAGGTCAAAATAGTAATGCCATCCTCACCGTTACTGTCAATAACCCCAATCCACAACAAATTACTGTCAACTATACCACTGCACCCATTGATGCTACCGCCAATGTAGATTACACTAGCCAGACAGGAACCCTCACCATTGCGGCGAATACTTCCACTGCTACTATTAGCATTCCCTTACTGAATGATAACCTCAACGAAGCCGATGAAGCCTTTACAGTAACCCTGTCAAATGCGGTTAATGCTACCATCAATCCCGACGAAGCAATTGGACAAGTAATTATTACTGACACCCTACAAAGCAGCATTACTCGAACCTTACCCAATAATGTGGAAAACCTCAGACTAATTGGCAGTAATAATATCTGAACTTCCCCCATACATATATACCATAATAGCCCAAAACCCTTATCCATCAATGGATGTACCCCCTTAACTTTTCTTAATGTACCCATGTAATTTGTAACATTTCTTAATGGACAAGAATTCTCTCTATTTGC